>CAKSPW010000017.1 GCA_934486495.1 uncultured Clostridia bacterium | reverse complement strand
ATATCTGCGCTGTCTGATAGGACTGTCAGAGCTTGACGAAAGCCAAATAGAATCTGCAAACGAGGAGCTTTTTAAAGATGTTCCTCCTCAAAACGAATATGCAAGACTTGTAAAATGGGCGTACAGCCGAGGTATTATTCAAATGAATGAGCAAAAGCTGTTTTATCCCGATGAACCGATAAAAAGCACGGATGCGATAGTAATGCTTGTGAGAATGGCGGGATATTCGCCAAAGGTTTCCAATATCGGCGGATATGCCGAGGGATATTTAAAGGTTGCATACGAAATTGAGCTGATTGAACCGGGATTTGATGTAAATGCTGTGCTGACTCAAAACGCTATGCTTGAGCTTTTCAAAAACGCTCTCGATGTTGACGTTATGAAAATGTATGTCGGAAATAAAGTAACATACAGCGTAACCGAGGGCGATACAATGTCAAAGGTTTATAAGCATCTTGAAAAAATAGAGGGTGTTGTAACGGCAAACTCAAAGACGGGTATTGTAAATGCAACAGGTTCAAAAAGCAATTCTCTGGAGATAGATAAGATTTCGTATTACTGCGACAATTCGCAATACGATAAATATCTCGGCTATTATGTGGAAGGCTATATTGACACCGATAATGACGACGCACTTGTTTATGTGTGCCCGAGTGATAAAAATCGTGTTAAGTCGCTTGCAAAAAAGGAATTTACCGATATAAGCATTGACGGCAACCGCATAAAATACAGACTTGACGGCAAGGGAGATTCTTATTTAAGAGTTGATAAACCGTACATTATATATAACGGTAAAGCGTATGATGGTGATTTGAATGACGATTTGCTTAATATAAATAACGGAACGCTGACGTTTATAAGCAACGACAGGGATAATGTGTATGACGTTATTCTGATCGACGAGGCGGAGCATATAATTTTCAGCGCCTGCGATGTTATAAATGAAATAATTTACGGAACCATGGGAGAGAAGTATTTCCTGGATGATGATTATAAGCTTTATCGAAACGGAGATGAAATTTCTCTTTCGGAGCTTAAAAACAACGATGTTCTCTCGATAAGAAGGACGATAAGCAATTCTGCCGAAAGCTATGAAATCACAACGCTCAGAAATATTAAGTACGGAACTATTTGCGCAATAGAGGAAGATCGTATAAAGATTAACGATGAGTATTTTGACTTGTCGGAGGAGTTTAAAAAGTATGGCATAACACCAAAAAACGGATTTTCCGGGGCATTTTATCTTGACTGCGACGGAAATGTGCTGTATTTTGAGGACAGTCTATTGTCAGGTTCAAGAAAAAAGACGGGATATATTCTTCGCGGATGCTACAATGAGGATGACGATGCTTATACGATTTTTTATGCCGATTTCAGCGGCGGACACGAAAGAAAGTCGCTTGGCGAAAATATAATAATCAACGGTAAAAAGGTTGCAGCAAAGGCAGTTGACGGTGTACTTTCGCAAACGGGCGAAAATTCAACCGTCAGTCAGGTCTTTGACTTTTGGGAAAACAATGACGGAGCAATTACAAAAATAGCAACCGATGAATATGAATGTGCTTTTGCCGATGCGATAAGATGCTTGTATAATTCCGGTAAGACGCTCTTTAGGAACGGTGAAACGACGGCATTTATAGGTAAGGATACAATAGTTTATCAAATTCCGTCGGATAACCCCACTAACTATGACAGCTATGGAAGATTTTCAACAATGGGATATAATGAGGGGACGGAATTTAAAGTAAGCGCATACAACTTAAACGAGATAAACGTTGCCGATATAGTGCTTATAAAAGAAGCGTCAAAGAGCTTTACAATTAATGACGCAAGAATATTTGTAACGGGCGTTTCGGATGTTGTCAACAGAAACGGAGATGCGGTAAAGGAAATAAAGGCCGTATTGGGCGGCAAAAGCGTTACGTATTTGTCATCAGAATACAATGAACTGCCCGCACTGCCGTTCGGTACGGTTATGTATGTAAGAGCGAACGCCAAGGGCGAAATCGTTTCACATCAGCTGAAAAACGATTTGAAAAATTATCGTATGCAGACAACGTCGGGCGCATACAGCGATACTCAGTATTGTTACGGTAAAATAAAGTCATCAAATGCCGAGGGGTGTATTATTACGGTAAATGATGATGAATATCCGTATATATATAACACGAATTTTAAAGTTTATCTTGCGGACGTAAACAAGAAAACATGCACGGAAATAACAAGCTCATCAATCGGCGCTTACAGAAGTGAATATTCCGACGCATATGTTTACACCGTGGGTTACAGAGGGGGTATGAGTGAAATGTATATTTACGTTCGATAAATCGGACGGTTGAGTAAAAAAACGCAAAAAAGAAAGGAAGTTTAAAATGAAAAAGCTATTATCAATGGTTTTGGCACTCAGCATGACCCTTGCGGCAGTTTCGAGTGCAAGAGTATTTGCCGATACGATAATAACATCGGTTGTATCGGGTAACGGCGCCGCTTTGACAGACGGAATATCGTCAAAGGACGGAGAAATTAAAATCAGTTTTGCGCAGCCGATGGATAAGAATTCTTTTACCGGCGATACCGTTTCACTCAAAAGCATTACAAAAGGAACGGCAATAGATTTTGGTGAGGTCGGCGAATTTGAAGCTGCAAACAGCGCAACCTATCTTTTCCCGACAACAGAAGCGTTCGGCGAGGGCACGTATTGGTTTGATTTTTCGGGAGCAATTAAAAATGTCGAAATGGGATTTATGAACTCGGTTTTGATTTACGGAAGAAGCTTCTCGGAAAACGGGGCGTCAAGCGACCATTACAGATTGTGGTTTCAGAGATTGGACGCAGGCAATAACGGCGGATACAGAGTATGCTGGACGGCAAATGATTATAATAATTACGTTGACGTATCCGACTCAAGCGTTAAAAGCTTTGACTTGAAAGCAAAAATGACTTTGACGGCACAAACAAACGAGATGGATATTTACTTTAACGGCATAAAGCTAAATTCAGCTCCGATTAAGGGAAGTCTTAACGGTGCGGCTTTGGCAGACGCTGTAAGCTCCGCAATTGCTGTTTTCTGCTATACCCCGGCGGGCAGCTATGACAGACATATTTATTTTAACTCGATGAAGTGCTCAAAAGGCGAGACACAGGACACGGCAGAAGAAATAGCAAACTATGACTTTACGGCTCTTTCATCTCTTGATGATTTAGGAATAAGCTTTCCGTCAGTTCCCGAAAATACAAGCTATTTAAGACTCACCGAAGATGCCGAAAGCGGAGAAGATATAGCATATCAGGGTAATTTAAGCCCGGACGGTATGACATATACGATGAAGGTTGCTGATATTAATGACGGAGCATCATGCAGACTTTCGCTTTCGGGCTTGAGAGTTGCCATGACTCAAACGGTTATAGATGATATGGTTGTTGATTTTACAGCAAGCGACAGTATATCAAGCGGCAGACTTTATGCACACGTTAAAGCGGGCGCAGGCTATGATTTGGATGAAAACCCCGTATTGTTTTATAAAAACTCAAAAATCATCACCGAGTTTGATAAGGAAGTGTCGGCGGACGATGTTAAAAATATAACGGTAGGCAGATGCGAGAAATCCGATGCTGTAAAGTTTAAATACACAGCGCCGAGAACAACCAATCAATTCGGATATTGCGCAATGGGTGATTCGGTTGCTCACGATGCCGGAAAGAATGTTGTGTATGAGGTTAATGTAAGACCGTACAGTATAGGTGCGGATGCCGGCGGATGGTTCAGAATTTATGTCGGTGCTAATATGTATCAGCTCGGATACAGCCTTATCGCCGGTCAGCAGTATTTCCAAATGTACCCCTTTGGCGGACAGCTTGTGCAGAGCGGTCAGTGGTACTGCTTCAAAGCGGTGTTAAAACCGTCAGGTATCGATTTTTACATGAACGGAAAATACATAGGCACCGAGAAGCCGAACGGATATGATTTCAGCGGAAACCTTAAAACAGAACACGGCTCATATGCGCTTTCAAACGGCGACCTTGAATATGACGTTAAGAATATAAAGGTATATTACGAGGACGGCTCGGGTGATTTGATTACCGAAAACTTTGACAGAAATTACAACAAGTTAAGTTCGGATATGTACTGTACCGTTTCATCAATCAGGGACGAGATTATGATAACCGATAAAATAAGTGCTTCTCCCGTGCTTCAGCCCGATAACAGAAGCTGTGTAACAGAGCTTGGAAAGCTTCAAAAGAATGCAGATTATGCCGTAGTAATTGACGGTATTGACGGTATCGTACCGAAAACAACAATATTTAAGGCGGCAGAGTATTTGGCGGTTGATGGATTGTTTTCAATAAGCGGTATAACGCAGGCGGACGGAAGATTGTTAAATGAGATTCCGTATTTGAGCAGTAAGTCGGCTGATTTTAAGATAAATCTCAGCGGAGCGGCAGATGAGTCAACGGTGACGAAAGACACGGTAAAATTGGAGAAATTCATAACGGAAGATATGGCATATATAAATCAAACCGTTAAGAATAACAAAACTCCTTACGGAAAAACGGTAGATGATAAGATTACATCTCACAGCAAAACAAAGCCTGTTATTATCGAGCTTAATATGATTCCGATTGCAGCGCTTGAAAACTCAAATCTATACTTTAACATAACGGCAGCATCACCTGAAAATGCAGGACAAAACGGCTTTGCACAGCTGTCGTATCATGATAACAAAATATCTTTCGGCAATGCCGGTCATACCGATATATCGGACGGCAAAATGCATAAAATACAAGTTAAGCTTGACGCTGACAAGTCGTATTTATATGTTGACGGAATTGAAAAATCAAGCTGCGAAAGCGTAAGCTGTAACGGAGAAATAATGATTTCAAACGGTTTTTACTCTGTTGCCGAGCAGGAGGGAACAGATAAGCTTGAGGCGTATATCAAGGATATAAAGGTGTACGAGGAAGGAGCCGAAAACTCTCCGATTGTTAATCACAGCGTACAAGCCGATGCTTTTGCAGGCATGGTAGAAAATGCGGAATGTATTATAGCAAAAGATATAGAATACGGAAATACCGAAGTTGACGCCCAAATAAAATTTGAGAATAATTCAATTTCCGTTAAACCCGTTAAGGCGTTTGATTATTTGTCAAATTACAGAGTGGCTGTAACGGACGGCTTAAAGGATATAAGCGGTGCATCTGTTATAAATCCCGTTGAAATGGATTTTGTTGCGGTATATTCGGATAATATTTATGCCGATAACTTAAAGCTTACAAAAACTCAAACGGGATACAGCGGAGAGTACAGAATTGTGAACTTTACCGATACGGCGGCAAGTGCGGTTGTAATTCTTGCCCTTTATAACGGTAACGGACTTTTGGATATGACGGAGCCTAAAACGGTAGCGGTTGACGCAAACGGAAAATCGTCGGATAATACGATTGTGTATTCTTCAGATATCGCTTTGGGAGATAATGTTACGGCTGTATTATATGTGTGGGAGAACATGAACAACATTCTTCCGGTAGCACCGATAACGGTAAAATAATCAGCCACGGTTAAATGAGCATGGCGGCGTGCGCCGCCATGCCTCTGATGAGGAAAGGATTAGTATGAAAAGAAAACTGATAATTGCCGCTCTTTTAGTATTATTGATTAATGTATTGCAGCTGAATTTGGCATTTGCCGAAATAAAACCGACAGTTGAAGCGGACGCTCATTATATATTGTCGGAGGGAATGGTATTTTCCTTTGATGAAAACGAGAGCCTCAGCTTTAATGAAAGAGTGCAATTACAGGATAATCAATTGCCGATAAAAAGCGGTGATAAAACGTATTTGCCTTTTAGATTTGTTATGGACAATTTTAAGGCGATTGTAAAATATGAAGCAAAAACCGGCAAAATATTTGCCGAGCACGGAATACAAAAAACGGAAATGAAAAACGGCAGCGATGTTTTTTATGTTGATGACAGAGATGTAACCGTAAAGGACGGTATTCTTCTTAAAAATCAAACGACTTATATATCGACGGAGGCACTTGAGAAAGTGTTCGGATTGCTGACCGCACAAAGGGACGGATATGTATATGTCGGATACGAAAAGGCAAACGACGAGCTTTTTGGCGAAGCGGACAGACTTTATTCAATTAAAAGAGAAAAAGAGCTGATTTATTACGTATCCCCCGACGGTGATGATGAAAATTCGGGAGAAATAGACTCTCCCTTTAAAACAATTGAAAAGGCGAAGCTTACCGTAAGACAGTATCTTAAAGAAAACGAGCAGGACAGAGATATAGTTGTATGCCTGCGCGGCGGAGAGTATAGACTTGATGAAGAACTTCTTTTTACGCCGAAGGACAGCGGAAAAAATCTTTTCAATATCAAATATACCGCTTATGACGGCGAAAATGCAAAAATAATAGGCAGCAGGGAGATAAACGGCTGGGAGCGTTATAGAGGCAATATTTACAGAGCATATGTCGGCGAGGGGCTAAGAGTTGATATGTTCTATGAAAACGGCTCTATAATGACCATGGCGCGTCACCCGAATTACAACAGCGAAAATTCCGTAAAGGGACATATAAAAAGTCTCGGTTTTGAAACGCAGACGCAAGACAGAGTCAGATTTGCGGACGGTGATTTCCCTCATATTTACGATTGTACCGATCTTGAGGTTAATATATGGGGAAGAAACGGACAGATGTGGTTTAACCATTCGATAGGCGTTTTTGAAATTGATTATGTGAATAATCTGCTGTGTCTGAGTCACAATGTTTTTGAAAATACGGGAAAGGACGGTATGTATTTTGTTCAGGGAACAATAGAGCTTTTGGATACCGAGGGCGAGTATTGCTACAATTCAAAGGACGGATATGTTTATGTTATACCGAACGGATATACAATTGAGGGGAAAAGATATTCCATGCCGACGGCAGAAAATGTGATAAAGTTCGGAGGGACTGCCGATAACAAGACGGTCAAAAACATAACTGTTGAAAACGTTGAAATAATGAATACATACAGAAGCGACGATGCATATGAGGGTATGAACGGACGAGGAAACGGCGCCGGAGTTATGCTTTCGTATGCCGAGAATATTACCGTTAAAAACTGTGATATACACGATGTGGGCGATGACGCTGTTTATATTCTTGATTACGTTAAAAATTGTAAGATAAGGAATAACAACATGAGAAATCTCGGAGGCGGAGGGATAAGCGGTATTTCGCATACGAGAAGAAATGTTGTAATAGAAAACAACGTAAAGACAATGGAGGAGCTCGGTTATATATACTACATGGGGGAACAGCGTTTTTGCCGTGTAAAGTACAATTTGATAGAGAATAATTTTATTAACAGATGCGGAATTATAACGGGTCATTCAAGCGGAATAGACATTATTCATAACGATTCCGGATACAATTATGTTCAGTACAATAAGATTTATAACGTTCGCCGAATGGGAATAAACTGGGGATTTTCCGCTGACAGGGATTATGTGCGCTATAACGATATATCCTATGCCATGAACGGAACCGAGGACGGAGGACTTTTTTACTCGCTGTTTGAGCCGGGTGAGCACGGAGTAGCGTTTACAAACAATTACCTTCACGATTCATTCTCAAATTATTCCGGAATTTTCGGAATATATCATGATGAAAACTCAAACGGCGTGTATACGAAAAATAACATTGTCGAAAAGCTGTCGGAGACAGAAGGCCCGGTAATGGGGCATACTCCTATGGTTGGCGGTATGTTGTTTATCAAGGGAGTCGGCTCAAAAATGCTCAATAATATTTGCGCAAATTCTCCTAAGTCCGGCAACGGCGGCATACTTATGCATAATTCAAACAACAAGCCGAATAATGAGGACATTGTTATTAAAAATAATGTTATATACAATTGCAGTAATACGGCGGCAAATCTTCTGAACTTTACGGACGTAACGCTTAAGGAATATGATTATAATACATATTATTCTCCGCTTGGTGAAATGGTTTACAAGGGTGCTGCAAATTCGTACAGCGATTGGGAAAATATAGTTGACGGAAAATATGAGCAGAATTCGCAGATTAAAGACCCCAGCTTTATCGATCCCGATAACAGTGATTACAGGTATCAGTATTACTCTCATGTTTTCACGCAGGGAACAAAGGATATTGATGTTAAAGAGGCAGGACTTAAGCCGGGCGGTAACTTTAGCGACAGCGAAGGAATTTATTACATTTATCCTTTTGAAAAGGGAGCGCTCGGATATAATTCGACAATTAATTTAAAATCCGGCGCAAAAACAGCAGTTGACTTAATTGCAAAGACAAAATTGGGAGTACAGCTTGATAACGGCGAAATAAGCGTTTCGTATACCAATGAGAATCCCGATATAATAGCGGTTGACGATTTTGGTAATATTACGGGACTGAAGGCAGGTAAGGCGGTTGTCAAAATTACCGCACAAAAGGACATGAAATCCGTTTCAAGAATAATGAATGTTATTGTCGATGACAGAATAACAGATATTTCAACAGTTGTTAAAAGAACGGTATTTTCAAAGGACGAGGAAATAAGCATGGGAGTTTATATAAACACCGTGCTCGGACAGAAAAATCCCGAAAATGCGGAAAGTATAACATTTAAGTCAAATGACGAGAACGTTATAAAAATTAACGACAAGGGATTTTTAAAGGCAATGGGGGTGGGAAGTGCAATAGTGACCGCCACCGCAAAACTAAACGGTGAAGTCTTTACAAAGGAAATACCGATGAGCGTAAATATGTCATTAATCGGAAAGCTTAACCTGAGCATTGACAAAAAGTCGATAAAGACAGGTGAGGAATACGTAATGCCGTACAATGCGTTTGATACAAGAGGAAATGAGCTTTATCTCGGAGGCTCAAAAATAACCGCCGAATCTGATGACCCCAACATAGCAAAGGTAATCGGTACGGACGGCGGTGTGAAAATAAAGGGTATCGGTTTCGGAGCTTGTTATATTAAATTGAATGTTGTATGCAACGGCGTTGAAGTTCATACGCAGTGCAGAGTTGTTGTAAACGATGATTTTGATGTACTGTCGGACGGCATGAAGATTGTAAATTGGGGCTGCGGAGGCAATGCGTTTATGAAGGACGGCAAAATCAAGCTGATTGGTGACGGACGTGACGTATACGGCTCGGCAGATAATGCAACGTTTGTATATAACACGCTTGATGATGAGAATTATTCGATAGAAGTTCAAATGGATTGCCTGTCAGACCTTAATAACACGAACACAGCCGCAGGACTTATGATAAGAGCCGGCACGGACGATTCGGCGGATAATGTGCATTTGAGAATAAGAGGAGATAATACGCTTCTTATGACGTACAGAAACGGAGAAAACAAATCGAGTAATGTATTCTTCTCCGAAACGCAGGAATACCCCGTGACAATTAAGCTTGAAAAGCAGGGCAGAAAAATTACGGGCTATTGGCTGAAAGAGGATAAGTGGGAAGAGGTAGGAACGACCGAATTAGAAATCTCGGGCGAAACGTATGCCGGACTTTCAATATTCTCTCAAACCGATTATTACGCCGATGCGGAATTCAGCGGTTTTAAGATTAATAAATGAGGAGTTTACAATGACAAATGCTTTTAAAAAAATATTATCTGTATTTTTAAGCGTTTCGGTGCTTTGTGCAGGTGCTTCGGCACTTGCACACGGCATTTGGGGAACGGAGGAGCAGATTGCGGAGCAGGATAAAAAGATAGAGGTGTGCTCGGCGTCGGAATATGTTTCATTTATCGAAACAACGGATGACGGAGTTGTTGTCAGCGGCAGAATTAACGAAAAAGAGGGAATGCCGTTATGCTGTGTTATAACAAACGGCGGTATAGTGGAAATGATGCAGGACAGTGTTCGTGCAAAAGGATATTATTCTTTTTTTATCTCGGACAGGAATTTTTCGGGTGCGTCAACATATTCTGTTCATGTTGCGTCCGGCAACTCGTCGGTTGCGCTTGACTATTATCACAGAACAGATGCGGATAATGCGCAGCTTTTGAATGAAATAAATCAAAACGGTTCTGCCGGAGTACTGGAAAATCCAAAGCTTAATTTGAATTTGTATAATTATAATCTTCTTGAAAACAAGCAGGACGTCTGTGATGCACTTGACTCAAAAAAGTACACGTCGGTAAATGAGTTTGTAAATGCGTTTTATAATATTCTATACAGTGCGGTTAAGGAAAATACAAATATAACTTTTTACGTTTCGCCACTTGGAAGTGATGCAAATCCCGGAACGCAGACAGAACCGTTTGCAACCGTAAATAAGGTATACACCGTTATAAGCAATATGGTTAAGGACGGAAACGCAGTATCGGATATAAACGTTATTCTCGATGACGGAGAATATAGTATCGACCGAACACTTAGTTTTACGGTCGAAAACACAAGCCGGAGACACAATATTAACATATCGGCAAAAAACAGTTCAAAGGCTGTTATTACCGGCGGCGGAAAGATAAGCGGATTTACAAGGTATAACGGTAATATTTACGTTAAAAATATAGGAGAAGGCAAAGATGTGTTTATGCTTTACAACCATAACGAAATGATGTGGGTTGCAAGGTATCCGAACAGAGGCGCTTTGAAATATGATTTGCCGAACGATTATGCACAAACAATCGCATCGGCGGCGGATAAAAGAACGGCTGCATACATAGAGCCTTCGGTTTTAAGCGGTGTGCAGGATAATTCACAGCTTGAAATCGGTATTTGGCCGAACGGCGGTGACGGCGGCAATTGGATGTGGTATTTTAATACCGTTGACGTTGCATCAGCCGACAGCGGTACGGGATATGTCACATTTACAAAGCCGACAACGCATGATATAGGTTCCGGTGCAAGATATTACATTCAAAACGATTTAAGCTTTCTCGACAGCGAAAATGAATTTTACTATGATAAGAAAAGCGGAAATTTGTATGTATATGCCGAAAATCCATCAGCTCTTGATATAACCTTGCCTTTGGCGGATAATATATTTGAGTTTGAAAATGCGAAAAACGTAAGGCTTGATGGTCTGAAAATCCAAAACAGCAAAAGAACAAAGGATTATACATATACGTATAGCACAAACGATTCGGGAAACGGTGTTAAAATATCAAATTCCGATAATATAACAGTTAAGAATTGTATCATCTCAAACGTTGGCGGACACGGCATTTATATGGTAAACGGCGGAGAAAACAACGCTGTTGAGGCTAATGAGGTGTGCAATACCTTTGGCAGCGGAATTTCTATTAACGGTGAGAAAAATCCGGGTATGATGAATTTTAAAAACAATGTCGTATCGGATAATTATATTCACTCTACCGGACTTGTTGTAGGTAACTCAACGGGTATTGCCCTCTACCATGGCGGTGCGAATAACAATATTATAAGAAACAATTTAATTGCCGATTGCCCGAGAAGCGGAATAAGAGTAACTTATGTAAACGGTGAAAACTATATTATATATAACGATGTTTCGGATGTAAACAAGGGCTCTCAGGATACCGGCGTGGTATATGTTGAGGGCTTGGGCAGAAATGCTAAAACGCATATTGAAAACAATTATATTCACGACAGCCACAGCTGGATAGAAAGCACAATCGGAATTTACCTTGACGATTCTGCGTTCGGAACGATTGCGAAAAACAATATCATAGCAAATCTCGGTACTACCGAATACAGCGGTACGAGCAAATTCGGATATTGTATGCACTTAAAGGCTGACGATATTGTAGCGGAGAATAATTACATCATTGACAATCCCACGGCATTAACCGTTATCGGGAGCTATGGGCAGCATTCAACGGCGAATAATATCAGAATAGTAAGAAACGTGATTTCAAACAGCGGAAACAGCATTTACACACATACAAAATATGACGAAAACCGCATAAAAGAGGCTGATTACAATCTTTTTGATATGTGTAATACGCCAACGTGCAAGGTAAACGGCGCAAATATAACCATGAGCGTATGGAGGGATAATTACAATCACGACATACATTCTTTGTTTGACGGCGCCATGATTTCGGACAGCGCAAATCTTGACTTCAGATTGTCGGAAACTTCTCCGGCTTATACTTTGGGAGTTGAAGATATTGACATTGCAAATATTGGGCTTACCGAAAAATTTGTGTACAATTCGGAGGACAATGCACCGTACAGAGTGTTTGTGCGAGCTGATGGTCAGGATAAGGACAGGACGGCTTTTGATATGATAACGGGCAGCCAAAATGTATTGAAAACGCTGTCGAGAAACAAAGCAGGCATGGTTGCACAAAATGTGAAATACACTTTTGAAAGCGAAAATCCGAACGTTGCGACAGTTGATGAAAACGGCGCAGTTACCGCACACAGTGTCGGGGCGGCGAGGATAATTGTTACCGCTTCAAACGGGGCGGTATCAAAGAAAAGCTATATAACGGCGAACGTGAAAAAACCGACCGTTAATATTAAGTCGGTAAACTGCTTTGATGAGAATAATAAGCTTGTCACATCGCAGGGAGAGAGAATTGAAAAAGTGGTTGCGGAATATGAAGGCTTTGGTTCGGGAGCTGATGTTGTTGCGGCTGTTTATGACCGCAGCGGAAGAATGCTTAGCATTAATGCAAATAAAATGACGGACAGCGTCGGCGGAACGGTTACGGTTAATACCGCATATACGGGAGAAAATGCCGCTATGATAAAAGTGTTTGTGTGGAACATGAGTGCGATTGAGCCTTTTGCGTGCGAGAAAGTTTTGTTTAATAAATAGAATTTAAATTATATGTATTTACATATTGAATCTAAAGTGGTATAATTTATATAAGCGGCAGGCGGACAGCTTGCCGCTTGCAAAACAAAACATTTTGAAGGGGAACACAATATGGATGCTGTATTTGAAAATCATTTTGATAAAGCTGAGAAAAAGACTAACATATATATTATTTTTTTATTGGCTGTTGTTGCGTCCGTGTTTTTAATATCATATATCGTTTTTTTCAGAATACTTTTGAAAACAAATGTTTCTTATATGAAAAATAACGTTATGCAGTTTACAAGCAGTATTGAAAACATAGACCGCACAACAAACAATCTGCTTACTCAGATTTTTTTCGATGAGGATATTCAGCTTATAACAAGAGGCAATTTATCCGACAGAGATGTAAATGTAATTCACAAACGGCTGTCGTTTTATAAAAATTCAGACGTTTATATAGAATCGGTAAATGTGTACGATACAGAAAATGATTATATGCTTTCGTCGGAATCGTTCGGGATAAATAGAATTGATCCGAATTTTTACGAAGATGTATCTCAAACAAAGAGAACGCTTTCCTATAAATATGACGATGCGCAGAAAAGACGGCTGTATTCGTATAAGCTAAAGCCGTATAAGTATATGCCGTACGTTGTTGAAATAAATTATTTTTTCAATAAATTTGCTTATGGAAAAAACGACGACTTTGTTTACATAATCTATGACCGAAACGAAAACATTCTTATAAACTCATCTGATAATAAAGACGTTACTGAAATGATTAATAAAATAATCGGCAAAAATGACGATGCATATATCATTCGCAGAATTAACGGTAAAAGGCAGCTTGTTTTTTGGAATAAAACTGATGACAACATTTATATATGCTATACTTCATATTCTCATGTCATGAACAAAATGCTTATATCGTTTGTTATTATTGCCGGGATATTTGTTTTGCTCGGAGCGATTATTTTTTTCGGATTTATCAAGGGTATGAAATGGGTTAAAAAGTTTTTCAGACATCTCGGTGCTTTTGAAAGAGATTTTGAATTGGTTTATAAGAAAAAAGATGAAATAGATAAGTTGAGATTTATCGAAAATTCCGATAAATTCAATCAAAAGGCTTTGGATAAAAATATAGAAAAATACGGTCTCGGCAAAGATTTTGTTTATAATATGATTATGTTTAAAATAGACCGTGAGCGTGCTTTTACGGAAAACATATCAATTAAAGAGCAGGAGGCAATTAAGTTTTCGATTGCAAACGTCTTTGAAGAAATGATGTCGGAATACCCGATCATTATGACGGTAACGAACAATAATGAACTTATTTTTGTTTATAAAGGCGGTAGCAACGTTTCCGTATACGATATAATCAGGCAAACGCAAGGGTTTATAAAAGAAAAATTGGATATATCGTTTTCGGCGTTTATATGCACAAGAAGTGTTGCCGTTAAAGATTTTTCATCGGCATATGCACAGCTTCAAAAGCTTAAGGAGTACAGACTATATTACGGAATTTGCTGTATACTCTGTGACAGCGAAATTCCTGCCGAGAGAAAAATGGTTAATATAAGCCATTGCTGGAGTGAGCTTTTGGTGAAATTCAGCGAGAAAAAGCTAAACGAACTCGAAAGCACCTATTTATCGGTTGTTGAAAGTATAAGCGATATTCCGCCTAAAGAATTTGTTATGGCAAATAAGCTTCTTATATTTGAACTTATTTCAATTGTAAAAAATACAAAAATAGAAATATCTGCTGACTTGAGCTTGTTTTTGGAGAGTATTGACGATATGGAAACGAAGGAGGATATAACAAATCGTTTCATATCGATACTTAAAAAAGCGCAAACGTTTAAAAGTGAAATTGTTACGGTTGAAAATAACGAGCTTGTGCATCAGATTGTGGAATATATTGAGGATAATTGTTCAGACAGCCTTTTGTGCAGAGAGGGAATAGCGGAGGAGTTTAACGGCAGCGTAAGAAAAATTGATTCTGTTTTTAAAGATGTTATGTGTATTTCCGTTACAAATTATATAAAGGAATACAGACTTAAAAAAGCGGCAGAATACTTGACCGGTACCGAGCTTCCCGTAAGCGATATAACAAAAATGGTTGGTTTTACGACAGACAGTCATTTTGTGTGCACGTTCAGAAAAAAATTCGGTATGACGCCGATTACGTACAGAAAAATGAATGCCGAAAAATAGCCGTATAAAGACGGCAAAGGGGGATTGAAATGGTAATTGATAACGTTATGTATCATAACATAGATGATATTATGAGAACAAATCAGGGTATAAGATTGCTGAGATTTAACAACGAGGTTTTAAATAGTATAAATCCGCATGCGAGATTTATGGCAAGAGCTGCGTGTAATTCCGAAATTCGTTTTTGCACACCGGCGAGAACGTGCTTTGTAAGCCTTATGGCAGAGTGGCAGGACGCAAGTGTTGTTGTTTATTACGGTGATTATGTTGTGTTTTCGGATGTGATAAAAAAAGATGTAATAACGAAGCTGACTCTTTCGGTTCCGGAGGGTATAGAGGGGTTGTATGATGAGTTTTTTGAAAACAACGTGTTTAAAGCCGGTGTCTGGAGAATACATCTTTCAAACTCGATTGTCACCGTATGCGATATAGACACGATGAACGAGCCCGTAAGAATACCGAATGAAAACGAGCTTCCGAAGAAAACAATGCTTTCATACGGCTCATCTGTTTCACATGGTGCAGGGGCAATTTACAATCCCCTTTCGTACGTCAATACTCTTGCCCGACTGTTAAAGACCGACTGCATGGCAAAAGGTGTCGGCGGTGCTTGCTTTGCGGAGAAAGTTATTGCGGATGATTTCAAAAATCGCAGCGATTGGGATTTCGGATTGTTTGAACTTGGTATAAATATGATTGACAGATTTTCCGTTGATGAATTTAAAAACAGGTTTGAATACTTTGCTGACGCTGTTTATTCCACAGGCAAAAAAGCGATATTTTTAACCATTTTCCCTTGTTTCAGATTTTACAGAGCAGATGAGTATGCGGATAAAATAGTGTCGTTTAATGATATTATCAGAAAAAAATGTGAATCGCTTGATAAAAACAGGGTGCTCCTTGTCGAGGGCGCAGATGTGCTTACCGATACCGAAATGCTCACAAGCGACGGTATACACCCGTCAACCGAGGGGCATGCTATGATGGGTTATAATTTGTTTGAGCTTACAAAGAGCTTTATAAACGGCTGAGGATAACGGAGGATATATAATGACGCTGAGAGAAAAAATACTTAAAACCTTTGTTGTAACAATAAGGGAAATAAATACGCACGGAGGACCGGAGAGTTTCTTTAAAAAATATCCCGTAGGCGGAATGTACTATGCCGAGGGTGAACGGCTTTTAGACGAAAACGGACTTGATATGGGTACGTCAATGAGCTTTGAACGACTGAATGAGTGCAGAAAATACTCGAAAAATAAACTTCTTGTATGTGCGGACAGTGCAAGCGTGAGAGGACAGAAAATTCATATTAATGTTCAGCAGTCGCTTGGTTCGTCGTTAAATCTTGAGGACGCATACAATTGGGGTAAGCTTCAGGGAATGCAAATGAATGATAAGGGTATAGATTGGGTTCTCGGCCCGAGCATAGATATGTGCTTTGACCATGCAATGTATCTTATGGCGATAAGCAATGACCCAAAGGCGGTTGCCGAGATTTACAGGCAGGCGATTCGAGGTATTCAGGACCAGGGAGTAATGGCAACTGCAAAGCATTTCCCCGGACTTGGGACGAGCTTTGTTAATATGCATATAGGTCCGGGCGCAAACACAATGACATTTGATAAATGGATGCAGACATACGGCTATACATATAAGGAAATGTTTAAAGAGGATGTAATGTCCGTTATGACAACACACGTGTCTTTGAAGTCGTATGATGATGAGTTTACCGACGGTTATTACCCGATTGCAACATACTCAAAAAAACTGACAACGGACTTATTAAAAGGCGAGCTCGGATTTAAGGGCGCTGTTGTTACCGATGCACTCATAATGGGAGGTATGGCAACGGGCAACCTTGTCGCCGAAACGGTGCAGGCATTTAAGGCAGGTGCCGATTTGCTGCTTTGGCCGCCGGTTGAAGCTGCGGACGCTATTGAAAAGGCGATATTGAGCGGAGAAATACCGATGAGCCGCCTCGATGATGCGCTCGAGAGAATTGAAAGGGCGGAAAAATTCAGAAGCAAGGCTCTTGAGGAAAAGACATATGATACTCCGAATACGGAGTTTGCGGATGAACAGACACTTAAAATTGCAAGAAACGGAATGTGCGTTCTCAGAAACAATATTAATATGCTTCCGATTTCACCCGATAAATATAAAAAGGTTCTCATAGTCGATGTTACTGACGAGGACGAGCTTTCATCACAAATGCTTTGCGACGAGCTTAGAAAAAGGGGATTGGATGCAGAGGTTAAGAGAGATATATACGATGTTCCGTCAAGAGTTTGCTGGCAGGCTGATATTGACAAGCTTCAAGCGTGCTATGATCTTGTTATATTCAACGTAAATGCATTTTTTGTTGCCGAATGGAGCGTTGCGCATATGCTTATATGGGCATCGCATCTGTTTGATAAAAGCAAAAAGCTTGTGATAAATTACAGAACACCGTATTTTGCAGAGGATTATTTCCCGGAAGATCCTACATTTATTGAAATGAACTGCACTCCGTCAAAGGAAACGACCGAATTGCTTGTCAAGGCTATTTTCGGAGAAATTGAGCTTACGGGCAAAAGCTTGTTAAAGGAGAGAAGATGAGCGTAGTTTGGAAGTGTGAATTATCACCGGAATATTCCGCATGGCAGAACGTGTCATAAAAACTGAAAAAAGGGGCTGTTTAAAAAGTTAATTTACTTTTTAAACAGCCTTAATTTTTTCGGAGGGATAGAAAAAAGCTTTGGTTTTGGGATAGCCAAAGGCATATGTGTATACACCGAGAGGGGAAGCTTGTTGATAGCAAGAATTCTGTAAAAAATCAAGTCTTTTGATTTTTCCGCATAATCTAAATCGAACTGCAGTATTTGTAATACCTGCGTGTTTTTGTTTCTTTTCCTGCGCTGCGGAGTTTTTACATCCCCTTTTTCTTTCAGCCGAGAATTAATTCTTTTGCTTCGGCTAAAAGTGTATCACGTTCGTTTTTTATTTCTCCGTTTATTACGCTAATGAGGAGCTTATTTAGAATTTCACCTATTTTTCTTGACTGCGGACAGCCGAGGTCTATAAGGTCGTGTCCGTTTATTTCGAGGTTTTTAACGGAGAAGCATTCTTTTTTGTTTACAATTTCTTTCATGTGTTCAAAAGCGGTATCGAGTTTGCCGAGCCTTTCAAAGCACAGCTCGCTTTGTGAAAGGGTATCGGCTTTTTTTATTTCAAACAGCCGACTTGCCGTCTCGCTGCCTACCTGCGACAATAATCTCCTAAGTGCGGCATTTGTATCGGCAATATCTCTGTCATGCAGTCTTACAAGCGCTGCAACATTATTTCTTACATCATTCGGCGCCTTTAATCTTCTTAAAATATCATTTGCCGTTTCGGCGCTTTTTTGAGCATGACCGTAAAAATGACCCTGATTGTCATCTCCCATAAAAAACATCTGCGGCTTTCCGATATCATGAAAAAGTGCGGCAAGCCTCAAATATAAGTCGTTCGGGCAATTTGCAACGGTGTGTGCTATATGAGTATATACATCGTAGCAGTGGTGAATATTATGCTGATCAAAGCCGATGCAGTCTTTAAATTCGGGCATAATCTCACATATAATATCCTTCATACTCAAAAGGCAGAATAAAATATTGTCGCCGCATACCGCCTTGCAAAGCTCCTGATATATTCTCTCCGCCGATATGTTTTTTAAAAGATGAGCGTTTCTTTTCATTGCATCCGCTGTCTTTTCTTCAATGGTAAATCCGAGAACGGACGCAAATCTGAATGCACGCATTATTCTGAGTGCATCTTCGCTAAAACGCTTGTCGGCATCTCCGACGCATTTAATAATCTTGTTTTTAATATCCTCCGAGCTTCCGAAAACATCTGTCAGCTCACCGCTCGGAGTAAGCGCTGCCGCATTTATCGTAAAATCACGGCGTGATAAGTCAAGCGTTAAATCATTTGTAAACACCACATTTTCGGGGTGCCTGCTGTCGGAGTACTCGCCGTCAATACGGTACGTTGTAATTTCAACCGTCTCACCGCCTATTATAACCGCAACCGTTCCGTGTTTAAGTCCCGAAAGGTAGAGCTGTTTGTCGGGAAAGCAGTCTATTATTTTTTCGGGCAGTGCATTTGTTGTAATATCATAGTCATGAGGCTGTTTGCCCATAAGCATATCTCGTACACAGCCGCCTACAAGATGTGCCTCATATCCGTTTGATATAAGGCGGTCCGTTGCAAACTTTATGTTTTCGGGAATGTTCATTTTGTCAAATCTCCTTTATCAGTCAAGGACGAGCGTCCATGACGAGAACCATCTTAAGAATTTGTCTACATACCATGTGTTTACCGCATGACCCGAAATAACCGGATAGAACATTGCAAAGAGGATAAGCGCCGCAATCGTATGAAGTACAAATATTTTCATCGTTCGTTTGCCGAATTTATAATAGAAGTATTCGTAGCATCTGCCTATCATAAGCGTCATAAACGGCACGCAAGGGAAGTAGTGGTATATATAAGTTGTTCTTTCTACCGGTATCCATGGCAGCAGGCATGAGAGGTAGCCTATAAGCAGATATGTGGATTTTCTGTCACGCTTTACCGCCGCAAGATAGAACGAGAACAATACGGCAGCAAGTCCGACCCACCATACCGCAGGGTTTCCGAATGAGCTTATGCCCTCTTTGAGTGTGTCGCTGACAGATCCCGAATAGTAGAATATCGGTCGCTTCATTATAAGCCATGTATACCATTTTGACGCATACGGATGTTTTGAACCGAGTACGGTTTTTGAATGGTATACAAATATATCCTTTTGATTTTGCAATATTGTTTTTATTCCGTCCGTCCCTTCGGTGTGAAGATACGGAATGTATGAAAGAGAATATATTATAATCGGTATAATGATAAATGCAAGCACACAGAATAATGCGGTTTTTACGAATTTACCGGTAAATTCACTTTTTCCGAGTGCGTAATGCTCAAGACAGCGCTTATACATAATCGCAAAAAATATAACAGCTATACCGGCACACGCATAAATCGCCGTCCATTTGCTCGCCGCACCGAGCCCGAAAGATATTCCTGTCAAAAGCAGAGGAACAAACGTCTTTCCGAGCGGTTTGTCGTAAAAGCTTGACTGATAGTATTCGTACATAAACATATACATCATTATAATAAATATCGTTACGTATACGTCAACGGTCGAGATTCGGGTTTGCGCAAAGTGCATAAAATCAAACGTAAATAAAACTGTTGTTAAAAATGCAAAGCTCGTTTTACCGAACAGTCTTTTTGCGAATATATAAAATACGGGAATCATAAGTATTCCGAAAATGTTACCTATAAATCTCCAACCGAACGGGGTCATGCCGAACATACGTATGCCGAGCGATATAAACACTTTTCCGAGCGGTGGATGAGTCCATTCGTAAACGTGAAATCCGTGCACGAACTCGTATCCTGTCCGAGCGTGATATATCTCGTCAAAATATGTGCTGTTAAGGTATGTTTTTCGTTCGGGTATAAGATTTTGCTCGTCGAATGCGGCATTGTCGCTTTGTATGTTTATAAGTCCGTCACTGCCTTTTAAGCCGACCTCCATAAGCATTATACGTTTTTTGTCGGTTGACAGTGTGATGTCGGTTACCGTTTTTCCGAAATCTATAAAGTTCCAGCAAAATACTTCGGCGTCCTCAATTTCAATACTTTCGCTGACGCCGCCCTCTAAGGTATAGTCAACCTTTATTTTTCTTGAGTCGTTAATATCGTTGCATGACGGATATATTATAAGCTTGTCAACATATGTCGGCTCGCCGAGCGTTATGCTTACAGGCTCTTTTAAAATGTCAACATATGTTTGAGGAGCTTTGGTATCACCGAGATCGTAAAAAGATATTGCGCCGTATACAATCGTGATAAGGAGCATTAAAATGCAGTCCTTTTTTGTGAGCCTGTGCATTTTCCTCGATGTAAACGCATAAAACGCTTCTTTTTCTTGTGCGGAACGTGTGCGTTCTTTTATTTCTTTTTTTGTAAGTGCAAACCCGGCGTATATCATGTAAAAAAGTATTAATATGTTTATGCAGGAAAACACAATCACAAAGCTGCTTTTGTAGTACAGATTTATATCCTTTGAATATACGAAAAGTACCCAAGCCGTATTTATAAGCTGAGAGAATACGGACAGTATAAAGGCATCGAAAATTTTTCTGTCGGGCATAGAAATGTATGCCAGCAGAAAGAATACAACAGCTGCAAACGCATATCGCTCATGCATTTTGGTCGAGAGCATATATGTCATAAAGGCGAGCATTGCGGCTATATAAAAGTAGTTTTTGTTGCCTTTGAAATAAACGGCGAATACGTATGCAACCGTAAGAATTATAAAAATGTAGCCGGTAATGCTTAAAAACGGCGTAAGCTCACCCCAATTAAGACCAAACGCACCGTATATGTTAAATGCGTTTACGGTTGCGTATTTATACGATGAAAGCGTGCCGATATACTGTGATATGACATCCTTCAGCCCGAACGGCAGTGACAAAACTGTAATAATCATAAGCGATACGCACGCACTTATAATGTGGCGCATAATATTTTTTTTATTTTTCATGCAGTCGCTTATAAAGGCAAGCAGAAAAACGGGCGTAAAAATAAGTCCCTGCGGCTTTATGAATACCGTCAGCGCAAACATCAGATAAGACGCACTGAATTTATTTTGCATAAGAAGCAGTATCGAAACGACCAAAAATGTTGTATACACGCTGTCTACCTGCCCCCAAAGCGCCGAGTTTAATATAAGCACGGGGCAAAGCGATATAAATGCGGCAAGTATTGATGACACTCTGTTTGAAAACTTCTTTTTGGCGAATGAAAACGTCAATATCCCCAAAATCAAGTCAAAGCATATTGCCGGCATTTTCACAAGCAGCTTTGACGAGCCGATAACGGACCGCAAAAATCCTATAACATATAAAATATACATATATCCCGGCGGATAATCGGTAAATGAGTCCGACTTGTAAAATGATGAAAAACCGTTTTTATAAATCATATCGGACCATGCGCAAAAACAGCCCATATCAGTTTCGTATCCGTAATAAAGCTTGCCAAGCAGCATATGCACCGCAAGTGAAACGAGCGTTATAATTATAATGTACGGATAAAACGGTTTCTGCTCAGCGAACACATCCTCCTCTTTTTTTATGAATAGATAATAAATCAGCGCATATACGGCACTTGCCGCCGCTGATGTCAGTATTATGGCATTTGTCAAGTCAATAATCTCCTTTACAGCTTACTTATTTATAGTATACTACAAAATTATAAAAATTTCAAGAAAAAAATGTTTAAATTTAAAAAAACGGGGTATTAATATTGTGACAGTGAAAATAATGCATTTCACTTGCCGACAAAAACAGATAGGAGTGACGTTTATGAAGTTTACAATTATAGCAAGAAAGTTTGATTTGAAACCCCAGGCTAAAGAATACATCGAGAAAAAGCTTTCAAAGCTTGATAAGTTTTTCAGTGATGAAGCTCAGGCAAGGGTAGTAGTCGGTACGGTAAAAAGCCTTGAATATGTTGAGGCTCATGTTTATTCACAGGGCGTTGTTTTCAGAGCAGAGGTGTCGGATACGGATGTATGCACGGCAACTGACAAAATAGTAGATGTTATTGAACGCCAGATAAGAAAGAATAAGACAAGACTTGAAAAGAAATTAAAGAGCGGTCAGTGGGGAAATACCATGATAAGCGGCGGCGAATATTCGGGCGGAGAGGACAACGAGGAGCTTGAAATCGTTAAGGTTAAAAAATTCGCAATTAAGCCTATGACGCCGGAGGAGGCAATTCTTCAAATGAATTTGCTCGGTCATAATTTCTTTGTATTTAAAAACAGTGATAATAATAACATGAATGTTGTATATAGAAGAAATGACGGGAAGTATGCTATCATAGAATCGATAGACTAAATTCCTTGTAAACCGATAAGCCGCATCCGTAATTATATAGATGACTGACAGTCGACAGGTTATGTATTGTGCCGGTTGCGGCTTATCGGGAAATTTGAGAAACGAGTTGCCGCTGATTACAGGCGGCAACTTTTTTGGGGTTGATTGAAATGAAGGATAAAATCGTTATATCGGGCGCAGAACATATAGGGAAGAGCTTAAGCACGATTTTAAAGGTTGGAGGATATGACGTTTTACTGCTCAAAAGCGGAGCGGAAACGGTGAGAATCGTGCATGAGAATGCGGTGCAGCTTGTAATAATTACGGGTGTTTGTGATATGAGTATAAGCGCTTTGTGCGAAAGAATAAGAGAATTTTCGCCCGTTCCGATATTTGTGTATTCCAAAAATGCAGAGGAGGATGTTGTTTCGGCTTTTGAAAACGGAGCCGACGATTTTATAAGGCCTGCCGTGTCACCCCGTGAATTGCTTGCGAGGATAAAAAGGGCAGTTGCCCGTATGCGGCATGGCGATGGCTCGGAGGATAAGTATGTGTGCGGAGATTTTGAAATTGATTTTTCAAAAAGAAGCGTAACCGTATTCGGAGAAACAATTTGCCTTACGCCTACAGAGTATAAAATCACAGAGCTTTTATGCAGAAATCCGGGCAGCGTCTTAACTCATGAGTACATAATGAAGGCTGTGTGGGGGCCGTTTGTTCCGAATGATAATAAAATCCTTCGTGTCAATATAGTCAATATCAGAAAAAAGATAGAAAAGGATTCATCAAATCCTGTTTATATAAAAACTCAAAACGGTATAGGATACGTTATGAGTCAGGCATGAAAGCGTGTCATAAGAGAGGCGGGAAAAGCATAATCCAAACAGAACTGCTGCGATATGTGTTTTTGTTTATTTTCTTTCATATAATTTACAATACTAATGCCGACAGATTCTTTAAACAATCTGTTTAAGTAGGTTGTGTTCATGTTGAGCTTCCCTGAAATGTAGGCAGGGCAAAAGTCATGATTTTGATATTCATTTTCTATAATTTTAAGCGCAGATGTAATGGCGGGCGAAAATGCCGAAAGATCCTCATCGCTTGCTTCAAGAAAATCAAAAAGGATCTCAACCGGAGATCCTTTTTGTGATTTTAGGACTTTTTAAACTGCCCCGTTTTTATTTTTAAAGCAGGCTTTTATAAATTTCAGCGATTTCTTCAACACTTGTATCTCTCGGGTTACCCGGGCGGCAAGCGTCAGCGTATGCCGATTTTGAAAGCTCCGGAATATCTTCTTCCTTTACGATACCTTTAAGAGTTGACGGAATACCGACATCCTCCGAAAGCTTGCGTACAGCATCAACGGCTGCTTTGCGGTATTGCTCCTGAGTCATGCTGTCAACACCCTCAACGCCCATTGCTTTTGCTATATCCTTATATTTTTCGCCTGTGTACTCGGCGTTGTAAGCCATAACGGCAGGGAGAAGAATAGCGCACGCCTTTCCGTGCGGAGTATCATAATAAGCCGAAAGCGTGTGAGCCATCGAGTGGTCAACACCCAAACCGACGTTTGAAAATCCCATACCGGCAACATATTGACCGAGAGCCATTCCCTCTCTGCCCGATTTTTCGTTTTTAACAGCGTCGCGCAGTGAGCGTGCAATTATTTCGATTGCTTTAATATGGAACATATCCGAAAGCTCCCATGCGCCTTTTGTGATATATCCCTCAATAGCGTGAGTCAGAGCGTCCATACCCGTAGCGGCGGTAAGAGATGCCGGCATTGTGGACATCATATCCGGGTCAACAACCGCAACAACCGGAATGTCATGAGCGTCTACACATACGAATTTACGCTTTTTTTCAACATCTGTAATAACATAGTTTATAGTAACTTCTGCTGCTGTTCCTGCTGTTGTGGGGACTGCTATGATAGGAACGCATTTATTCTTTGTCGGTGCAACGCCCTCAAGCGAGCGTACATCTTCAAATTCGGGATTTGCAATTATAATTCCGATTGCCTTTGACGTATCCATAGATGAGCCGCCGCCGATTGCAACTATACAATCTGCGCCGCTTTCTTTAAATTCCTTAACACCATGCTGAACATTTTCGATTGTAGGATTGGGTTTTATATCCGAATAGAGCGTATAGTCGATACCGGCTTTTTCGATTATGTCGGTAACTTTTTTGGAAACACCGAATTTAACAAGGTCGGGGTCTGATGCAACAAAAGCCTTTTTAAAACCGCGACTTTTTATTTCATCGGGAATTGCGTTTATGGCACCTGCGCCATGGTAAGAAGTTTCATTCAGCATAAATTTGTTCATAAAAATCCGCCTTTCTTTTTTTGACTTTGGAATTATTTGATTAATGCATATCCTATGTATCAATCACCTTCATTATACAATGCGATTTTTGAATTGTCAAGCGATAAATTATTATTTTTTTCTTAACTTTTTTTTAATAGCACAATTTCAGTTTATACGAGGCAGAATTTTTTGAAGGTAGCGGATTAGGTCTTATAAACAAATGCAGGTGTGAGATTTTTAGAGCCTTTGTCGTTTACCTCATTTGTAAATATTTATTTTAATTCGATTGTACTTCTCGGCTTATTGTGATATGCCACGCTCATGACAAGCCCGACGCTTGCAAGATTCGTTATAAGCGATGTTCCGCCGTAGCTTAAAAACGGAAGCGGAATACCGGTTACAGGCAAAAGTCCGATGCACATTCCTATATTTTCAACCGTATGGAAAAACAGCATAGCCGACACGCCCATGCATATATATCTTCCGAACAGATTGTCCGATTTTATTGCTGTGCGTAT
Organism: uncultured Clostridia bacterium; assembly: GCA_934486495.1. Lineage (GTDB taxonomy): Bacteria > Bacillota > Clostridia > UBA1381 > UBA1381 > RGIG9115. The sequence continues at coordinate 13,160 of CAKSPW010000017.1, read as the reverse complement.
GCACTTGAAAATAATAATAAACAACGCCAAAATAATCAGCGCCGAGCCGATAAATCCAAACTCCTCGGATATACTGCTGAATATAAAGTCGGTCGATTTTGCCGGCAGAAATCCGAGCTGATTTTGCGGCCCGTTTAAGTATCCTTTACCCGACAATTCACCCGAACCGACGGCTATTTTTGACTGAATAACGTTATATCCGCTTTTAAGGGGTTCAAGTTCGGGGTTAAAGAATACTCTTATTCTGTTTTTTTGAAATGTGTTTAAAAATCTGTATCCGACAGGCAGCGCCGCAAGCACGGTCAAAACGCATGGAATGATGTATTTGTACGAAAGCTTTGCCGAAAACAGCATAACGCAGAATATAAATACGAACACAATTGCCGTTCCGACATCCGGCTGAAGTAAAATAAGCGCAACCGGTACGGCAAGATGAAGCAGAAGTCCTGTTAAGACAATTGGCTTGTTTACAGTGTCCTTTACCATTGATAAATGATACGAAAGCGTAATTATAAAGCATGCTTTTGCAAATTCGGACGGCTGAAGGCTGACAGGACCGATTTTTATCCAGCTTTTTGACCCCCATTTTCCTGTTGTTCCGGTTACAAGAACGAGTATAAGAAACACAACAAAAAATACGTATATATATTTTATTATCGGCATAAACTGCTCATAGTCGAAAAAGCAGAGAAAAAACATAAGTCCCATACCGATTACGGCGGCGATGAGCTGTACGGCAACACTCGATGTTCCGCCGCTTGAAAGCGTGGCGGAATAGACGGCAAAAAGTCCGAATATCGACAGCGCCGACGCAACAAATGCCAAAAACCAGTCAAATTCTTTTGTGATAATCGAATTTTGTGAAAAATTTTTGCTCATTTTACCGTTCCTTTAAATCGAAAACTATTTTTGTAATATCTTCCGCGGAGTTTGCAATATAATCCGCACCGGCAGCTTCAAGCTCCCCGGCAGGCGCATAGCCGTAGCTTACGCCGATTGATTTAATACCGTTTTCCTTTGCGCCGAGAATATCCATTTTGCGATCCCCGACCATAATCATGCGGGGCTTTTTGTCCTCACCGATACGGCGAATAACCTCGGCAATAATATCTTTCTTTTCATTTAGCTTGCCATGCATTTCGGCACCGACAAACTCGTCAAAATAATCGTAAATCTCAAAAATCTTAAGTATTTTAAGTGAAAATTCAATCGGCTTTGATGTTGCCAATACTATTTTCGCACCGCTGTCCTTAAGCGTCTTTAATGTGTCGCAAATACCCGGCACAATCCTGTTTTCAAGATACCCTTTTACCGCATATCTTTCTCTGTACTTATTAACTGCCTTAATTGCTTTTTCTTCGTCAAAGCCGTAGTATTCCATAAATCCGTCCTTAAGCGGAGGACCTATGAAAAGCAGCAGCTTCTTATAATCCGTTTCGTTAATTCCGAAGCTTTCAAGCGCATATTTTACGCAGTTTGTTATCCCCTCATCGGAAAACGAAAGAGTTCCGTCAAGGTCAAAAAGAATTATATCACACATTTTGCTCTCCCAAAGGTTTTATTTTACTTTTATATATGCTTACCACAAATATAAGACTTATTACAAGTGAGAAAATCTCCGATATCGGAAATGCCCACCATACGTTGTTTACGTTTCCTGTCAGCGAAAGAAGATACGCCGAGGGGAGAAGCACAACAAGCTGACGGAATATTGACGTTATCATACTTTTTACGCCGTCGCCGAGAGCCTGGAAGGTTGAACCCATTATTATACAAAAGCCTGCAAACGGGAAGCTGATACTTATAATTCTAAGCGATATGCTCCCTATTTCTATCATTGTCGGCGATGCTTCAAACAGCGACAGCAGTACGTCGGGGATAAGCTGCATTACCGCAAAACCCGCCACCATGATGCATACGGCGGCGATTGCGCAGATTTTTATTGTTTTTGTAATTCTCTTTTTATCTCCTGCACCGTAATTGTACGCTATAACCGGAACCATACCGGAGTTTATACCGAATACGGGCATAAACACAAAGCTTTGAAGCTTAAAGTAAACTCCGAATACAGCCGCTGCGGTTGATGAAAACGCAAGCAGGATTTTGTTCATACCGAATGTCATTACAGAGCCGATTGACATCATTATAATTGAAGGCACTCCGACGGCATAAATCTTTTTTATCATTTCACCGTTCGGTTTAAAGCGAGCTCCAAACAGTGAAATTTCCTTGTTGAATTTAATGTTAAATACAAATGCCGCAATTGCCGCAATAAACTGACCGAGTACGGTTGCGTATGCCGCACCGGCAACACCCATTTTCGGACAGCCGAAAAGACCGAATATGAAAATAGGGTCAAATATAATATTTACAACAGCACCTATAAGCTGACTGCACATTGAGAACACTGTTTTTCCGGTTGAAAGAAGAAGTCGTTCAAGCATAAGCTGCATAAACATTCCGAATGACAAAACGGATACTATTTTAAGGTATGAATTTCCGAATTCCAATATTTGCTCATCAGATGTTTGAACGCTGAAATAGAATTTTGAAAAAGCAAGTCCCGCAACCGCAAACACAATATAGCTTATTATTGCAAGAAATATACCGTTTTCCGCACTTTCCGACGCTTTTTCGGGACGCTTTTGCCCAAGAAATTTTGAAAGTATGGCGTTTACACCGATAGCTGTTCCGACGCCGACGCTCGACATAAGGTTTTGAACCGGGAAAGCAAGTGAAACGGCGGTAAGCGCATTTTCACATATTTTTGATACGAATATTGAGTCGACTATGTTGTAAAGAGCTTGTACAAGCATTGAAACCATCATAGGAAACGACATGGAAAAAATAAGTTTTCCCACAGGCATTATGCCCATTTTATTTTCTTTTGAAACCTCACTCATTTAATAAATTACCTCCTGCTATATGTTGATGCAACACTCTTAAGTATATCTCATTTCGCAAAATATGTCAATACAAAACAAGAAAAATTTACAATTGTATCAAATGTAACAGTTTTATTAATTATTAACTTGTTCTATTTACATATTTAAAAGTATGTGGTAGAATATAAGAGTATGTAAAATTAATTGGAGATGAAAGCTATGAAAAAAAAGACGGTTGCGCTTATTGCGTGTTTTATGACGGTTGCGTTTGAAATAAATGCGTTTGCGGATGTGCTCGGAAATGTTGTTGAGAGCTTCAGCACATATATGTACGGAAAAACGACGTTTTATCAAAATGTTTATAATGATTCGAAAAATTATCAGAGAGAGTATTATGTTGATTATAAGCCGAACGACGGGATTGTTCCGGTTGTTGTAAACGGTGATAAGATTTACGGAAAAAGAACGATAACTCAGACTATTGACTATATGAAAAATAACGGAATGAAGCCGCTTATCGGAATAAATGCCGATTATTTTTCGTTTAAAACGGGAATACCTATGGGACACACAATCTCAAACGGTGAAATACTGACCTCGGATACGACGGGACAAAATGCGATAGGCTTTAACAGCGACGGCAGTGCTTTTATCTCGTGGCTTCAAATCCAAAGTAAATTTGTTAAGGAAAACGGCTCGGAAATGCAGCTTGACTGTATTAACAAATGGTGTCAGCCAACAATAAGCGCAAGCTATCTTCTTACCGATATGTTCGGAAGTTCGACAAAAACGTCCGGCAGCTGCAGATATGTGATATTTTCAAAGGTTGACGGCAGTCTTTCACTCGGCGGCGAAATAAGGCTGAGAGTTGATGAAAAATTCGACTATGACGGCGAGATTTCAATACCCAAGGGAAAATATGTGCTTGTAATGACAAATACGTACGGCGACGGCGCAAAGCTTGATTTTATGAGCTCACTTGAACCGGGCGAGGTTGTGACGCTTAAAAATAATGCGGTGTATGACGAGAATCTTTGGAGCAATGCCGACAGCGGTATGGGCAGCGTCGGCGGCAGACTTATCGAAAACGGCACTGTAAACTCAAACTTTGAAGCAGGGACGGCACCGAGAACGGCGGTCGGAATAAAGGCGGACGGCAGTATAATATTTTACGTTATAGACGGCAGACAGAAAAATTTCAGCACGGGAATACAGATAAAAACGCTTGCAAAACGAATGGCGGAGCTTGGCTGTGTGGACGCCATTAATCTCGACGGCGGCGGCTCGACGGCAATTGCGGGAATTTTCCCCGGCAGCAGCGAATATTCGGTTATAAACAGTCCGTCGGAGGGGTCACTCAGAAAATGCGCAAATTATATATTTTTAAAAGACCAAAGAGTTGCAACGGGAATTGCGGAAACGTTTAGTTTTGATATATCGGAAAACAGAAACTTTCTTTCGGGATATACCGAAACGCTTAATTTAAAGGAGCTTTTGGATACAGCAGAGTTTCCTATGGATAAAAGCGCGGTGGTATACAGCGTTGAGGACTCCGGTGATGCAAATGCCGTATTAAACGGAAACGATGTCAAATTAAGCGGCTCCGGCACAGTATATGTAAAGGCGAGCGTAGGCAACGCAAGCACGAATATCTGTTATGACGTGTATGAAACTCCCGATGAAATAAAGGCGTATGCTGACGGAAATCAAATCAGCACGCTTGATATAAAAAGCGGTGAAACGGCAAAAATAAGCGCAAATGCATATGTAAACGGAGTTATTTTAAACAGTGATGAGTCGTGCTATTCTTTCAGCTGTGACGACAATGTGGGAAGTATAGACAAAAACGGTAATTTTACAGCTGCCGATGGTGCCGCAAACGGAAATATATATATAAGAGCAGGCGAAAAAACTCTTTCGGTAGCTGTCAAAGTTTTGCAAAGTGCAATATTTGCCGACATGGAAAATCACTGGGCGAGAGATTACGCCGAAAAACTGTATAGTGAAAATATTTTAAAAGGCGAAACAAACGGCGTGCAAACATTTTACCGTCCCGACAGTTTTATAACGCGCGGTGAGTTTGCGGCGATAATCACGAGATATTTAAAGCTTGATACGGATTCGTACGGAGAGTGTGAATTTGCCGATTACGCAAAGACGCCAAATTGGGTAAAGCCGTATATAAACGCTGTCGTTCAGGAGGGAATAATGAACGGCAGAGCGGTAGGAACAAAAAAATATTTCGCACCGAACGATATGCTGACCCGTTCTGAGGCGATAGCGGTTATCGGCAGAGTTTTAAAAGAAACGCAAACCGATTACAAGGCTGAATTCTCTGATTTGTCAGATGTACCCGACTATGCGATAAATTATGTAAATATTCTGGCTGAGAAAAAAATAATCGGCGGTTATTCGGACGGAACACTAAGACCGTTCGGCAATATAACAAGGGGTGAATGTGCAAAAATTATCGGTTTACTCATGGAAACATCAAATTAATGTGCTTAAAATGAATGTTTTTAAATTAAATTAAACAATTTTTTTGCTATGGTGTTGAAATGAAATAAATATTGTGATATAATTTAAAGTATATTAAATTAGAGGTGACATAAAAGTGGCGTATAAGGTTTTAAGGAAAGAAGATTTAAACCCAACCGTGTTTTTGATGGAGATAGACGCACCGGCAGTTGCAAAAAAGGCAGAGCCGGGACAGTTTATTATTCTCAGAATTGATGAAAAAGGCGAGAGAGTACCTTTTACAATTGCCGATTTTGACAGGGAAAAGGGAAGTGTTACTATAATCGTTCAGGTTGTCGGAAAAACAACACGTGATTTGCAGGCTGTCGAGGCAGGCGGCGAAATACTTGATTTTGCAGGCCCTCTCGGAATGCCGACTGAGCTTGAAGGCAAAAAAAAGGTTGCCGTAATCGGCGGAGGCTTGGGAACGGCAATAGCATATCCCCAGGCTAAAAAGCTCCATAAGCTCGGCAGTGAGGTTTGCCTTATAGCCGGTTTTAAAAATACGGATTTCATTATCCTTGAAGATGAGCTTAAAAAAGTTTCCGATAAGCTTATAATTACTACCGATGACGGTTCAAACGGAACAAAGGGTTTTGTAACCGACAGACTTTCGGAGCTTCTCGAAAGCGGTGAAAAATTTGATGAAGTTATTGCTATCGGACCGCTCGTTATGATGCGCGCCGTTTGCAATCTTACAAAAAAATACGATATTCCGACTACCGTAAGCATGAACCCGATTATGATTGACGGTACGGGTATGTGCGGCGGATGCCGAGTAATCGTCGGCGGGGAAACAAAATTTGCCTGCGTTGACGGCCCGGATTTTGACGGTCATAAAATCGATTGGGATTTGGCAATGAACAGACAGAGAATGTTTAACGAACAGGAAAAGCATTCATTCGGTATCGGTTCTTGCAGACTTGCTAACAAATAAAATCGGAGGTATCGGAAAATGATAAACAACTGTATGACAAAAACACCAATGCCCGAGCAGGCAGCTGATGTAAGAAACAAAAACTTTATTGAGGTTGCCGAGGGATATACGGAGGAAATGGCGATAAACGAGGCTAAAAGATGCTTAAACTGCAAAAATAAGCCTTGTATGTCGGGTTGCCCGGTTCATGTAAAAATTCCGGAGTTTATTTCCTTTGTTGCCGAGGGTAAATTTGAAGAAGCATATCTTAAGATAAAAGAAACGAATGCTCTCCCGGCAGTATGCGGCAGAGTTTGTCCTCAGGAAACGCAGTGCGAATCAAAATGCGTAAGAGGAATTAAGGGCGAAAGCGTCGGTATAGGCAGACTTGAGAGATTTGTTGCCGACTATCACATGAAAAATGTTGAGGATATAATTAAAAAAATCCCGTCTAACGGAAAAAAGGTTGCCGTTGTCGGCTCAGGCCCGTCAGGACTTACTGTTGCCGGCGATTTGGCTAAAAAGGGATATGACGTAACTGTTTATGAAGCATTTCATACGGCAGGCGGAGTTTTGATGTACGGCATACCCGAATTTCGTCTTCCGAAGGATATTGTTCAAAAAGAAATTGATAACCTTAAAAATATGGGTGTAAAAATAGAAACAAATACGATAATCGGAAAAACGATACTTGTTGACGAGCTTTTTGAGGATTACGGATTTGATGCGGTTTACATAGGCTCCGGCGCAGGTCTTCCGTCATTTATGGGTCTTGACGGTGAAAGCCTTAACGGAGTATACTCCGCAAACGAGTTTTTAACAAGAATCAATCTTATGAAGGGTTATAAATTCCCCGAGTATGACACGCCGGTAAATATAGGAAAGACTGTTGCGGTATTCGGCGGCGGAAACGTTGCGATGGATGCGGCAAGATGTGCAAAAAGACTCGGTGCGGAGAAGGTTTATATTGTTTACAGAAGAAGTATCGAACAGCTTCCGGCAAGACGTGAGGAGGTTATGCACGCAAAGGAAGAGGGCATAGAGTTTATGCTTCTTACAAATCCGACTCGCTTTATAGGCGATGATAAAGGATGGCTTAAGGAGATGGAAGTGGTTTCCATGGAGCTTGGCGAGCCTGACGCAAGCGGCAGAAGACGCCCTGTTGAAATTAAAGGCTCGGAGCATATAGTTCCTATCGATACGGCTGTAATTGCAATAGGTCAAACACCAAATCCGCTTATTAAAAAGACAACCGACGGTCTTGACACAAATAAAAAAGGCTGTATAGTTGCAGATGAAGAAACGGGAAAAACAAGCAAAGCTCACGTTTATGCGGGCGGAGATGTTGTTACCGGTGCGGCTACGGTTATTTTGGCAATGGGCGCAGGAAAGGCTGCGGCAGAAGCAATTGACAACGAGCTTAAATAAGCAGAATTTAATAATATAAGCAAAGGCGCTTATTATCCGTAAAAAGCAGGGTAGTAGGCGCTTTTTTGAAAGGCAGTGGTTAAAATGAGTAATTTACACGAGGAATGCGGAGTTTTCGGCGTATATTCCGATAAGAAGATGTCTGCGGCGAGAGTTGTTTATTATGGCCTTTACGCACTTCAGCACAGGGGTCAGGAGGGGACGGGTATATCGGTTTGCTCGGACGGAGTGTTTACCTCGTATAAGGATGTCGGTCTTGTAAGCGATGTTTTTTCAAAGGATATCATAGATGATTTTCCGGACGGGAACATGGCGGTAGGTCATGTAAGGTATTCGACTACGGGGAAAAACGAACGCATTAACTGTCAGCCAATCGAGGTAAATCACAGAATGGGTAAGCTTGCAATATCGCATAACGGCAACCTTTCAAATGCATATGAGCTGCGAAATACGCTTGAAATGTCAGGTGCTATTTTTCATACAACAAGCGATACCGAAATAATTGCTTATATTATAACACACGAACGGTTAACGGCGCCGTCTGTCGATTCTGCGGTTATCAGTGCTATGTATAAGCTTGACGGAGCGTATTCTCTTGTTATAATGAGTGAGGACAAGCTGCTCGCTGCAAGAGATAAATACGGATTCAGACCGCTTTGCTACGGCATAAGAGATGACGGAAGTTATATAATAGCCTCCGAAAGCTGCGCACTTGAAGCTGTGGGTGCAGAGTTCGTTCGTGATATTTTGCCGGGCGAGGTTGTGTCGTTTGATAAAAACGGTGTGCATTCTTATACGGCACATTGCGGCAGAGCAAAAAGAAGCAGCTGTATATTTGAGTATATCTATTTTTCAAGACCGGATTCCGTTATTGACGGCGCAAGCGTTCATGAGGCAAGACTGAGAGCGGGGCGAATATTGGCGGAATGTTTTCCGGTTGATGCCGATGTTGTAATAGGTGTTCCGGACTCGGGAATAGATGCGGCGATAGGATATGCACAGCAATCGGGAATCCCCTACGGACTCGGATTTATAAAAAACAAATATATCGGAAGAACGTTTATATCTCCGCAGCAGAACGACCGTGAGAATAAGGTTAGAATTAAACTCAGTGTAATAAGAAAAATTGTTGAGGGAAAAAGAGTGGTGCTTATAGATGACTCAATTGTAAGAGGAACGACAAGCGGACAGATTGTAAAGCTTTTAAGGGATTTCGGGGCAAAGGAGATACATATGCGCATTTCCGCACCGCCGTTTTTGAAGCCGTGCTACTACGGAACAGATATTGATTCGTGTGATAATCTTATCGCTTGTAAATATACAGCCGATGAAATTGCAAAAATTCTCGGTGCTGACAGCCTTTCGTATCTTCCTATTGAGAAGCTCGGTGAGCTGATAGATTCGGACGGATATTGCAGCGCCTGCTTTGGCGGAGAGTACCCGACCGGAGATTCGCCCCATATTAATAAAAGCGGATTTGAAAGCTGATAAAAATTTACAGAACATAGAAAATGTGAACAAACGATTTGATTTTAAACGATAGCTTTTTGTGTCATCAGTAAACATTAATTCGAAACGCATCTGTAAAATATATTTCAAAAAAATCGTAGCATTTGTTTTTTTTACCGATTGAAAATTTTTAAATAAGTGAAGGCTGTTTGCAAAGTCAACCGATTTTACAAGCAGCCTTTTTAGTGTGGTATTTATATACAAAAATAATGTAATATTTTAGATATTTCGACTATTTTTCAAAATATATATTGTTATTATTGAAAAAATATGGTATATTGGTGTTAGTAATAAAGGTTAATCAAAGAAAGAGAGGCAATATATGAAAAAAATAACATCAATTATTTTAACAGTATGCATTGTAGTGAGCACTATACCTTGTGTGTTTGCGGTAAATGAAGAACGTGAAGATAAAATTCATAAAATAAAAAAATTGCCGGACAGCAATGCAACAATAGAGTATATACCGTCTAAAGAATTGCGCAATGATATTGAGCTTGATGACGATACGCCGTATATTAATACCAGAGAAGAACACACAGAAGATGACATATCGCTTGCGGCAGCATCGAATAATCACAGTACGATTTGGAATGAGATTATGTCAAAGCAGTTCGGTGATGAATATTTCAGACCGTATTCGCTCAAAAACGGAGAATCCGTTGATGACTATACAAATAAGCTGAGAATAAGGGAAACGGATTTAAGCTTGCCCGGAAGAAACGGACTTGACCTTAATATAAGACGAGTTTATAATAATCAGAAATATTGGACTAATTATGCTGCGTCAAAAACATCAGCTTTTAAATTTCCGGCAGTGTTTAGGCTTTATAAGTTTAATTCTTCCGGTGGAAAGACATTAAATATAGCTTTTCATAATGATGATGAATTTCAAAAATATATGAGTAAGCCTATTTATGTATCGGATGACAATTTTTCTACATATACAAGAAATGATAAAACATTTGTTCTGTTTCATGATGTTTATCAACGTAAATCCGATAGTGGAATAAAACTCACATATGACAGTACAACATCACCGGGACGGGTTACATATAATGAAGATTCGGTTTATGATATGGTGAATATAACCGTAAATGAAACAATGTATCCTATTGCAAAGCAGTGGGAATATGATTTCCCGTATGTTAGTATGCTTACCGATTCATTTGAAAAAGATTCCGATTCCACATATATAAGTCGTATCCGAGAATACAGCGGAATTTTCAAGGATATAGACGGAGTGGTACATACATATACAGCGACCGCGCGTTTAAAAGAATATAGGGGTATATACGCCGACAGACCATCAGAGTTTGACATGACTTTTTATCCGGATAATAATGATAATTTTAAATATAATATGTATTATGTAAGCAGAGAAACAGATAGCGGTACGGTATATAATATGAAGATTTTCGACGAATTCAAGGGAATAACATATTATTTGTATGCAGAACCTGTTTTTGGAGGTATGCCTAAGGCAAGAATACGAGAAATTGTTGATGATTACAATAATTCAATAAGGTTTAGTTATGATGAAAAGAGTAATCTCATTGGAGTTGTTGATAGTTATGGCAGAGAAATTTCTTTAAGCCGAAGCGGAATTTCGTATCATGATGAAGCAAGCGGTACTGACAGAACGGTAATGTACAGAAGTGAGAGCCTGCCTGCGGACTCTCTCAAAAATGACAGTGTATGGAAAAACAATTTGGTTGAAAAACTTACTGTCACAAACGAAAACGGTGAGGAAACTGTTTATGAGGGAAGATATTCAAAAGGTTATTCGGCAATGATAAACAATGCTGCAACGAAATTATACAACGGTCTTGATAGCTATATTGATAGAGCAACATATGAAAAGCTGATTTTTGATACGTTTGAAGGATTAAATATTGAAAAGATAACATATCCGACCGGAACAGAAAAGCATTATAAATATACAGATTTATATGATTTAAGCACAAAAACAAGAATAGCCTCGATGATTTACGGTGTATCCGAGGAAATGGAGAGAAACGATGATAAGATAATAAACAAAGAAAGTTATAATGTTATAAATAACACGAGTCTGCAAATTACCCGTGATACAGACGGACGAGTCATTGAAAAGGATTTCTATAGTGATAACGCTCTTAAATGTGTAAGGATAAATGGTTCCTACAGCAGTTCACTTGTAAAAGAAACGTATAGCTATGATAATAATAACAATTTGACAGGAGTCTATAAATATGTTGACAATATTGGCGGGGGAACATCATACAAATATGACTATTTTAAACGAATAGAGGAAGAAGTGTCCGGAAATTACAAAAAAATATATAGATATGCAGACGATAACAGATCAAAAATTCCGACAAGGATAAGCTATTATAAAAAATATGGCGGATATAAATATTCTTTTGATTACGATGTAAAATATACGCGAACAGAGAATAATTTGAAAATCGCTTCAAGCACTGTTGTAAAAGATAATAAGGAAATAGCAAAAACAGCATATGAGTATGATGAAACAGGAGAGATAGCGTCAACTAAGGTATGGCTTGCCGACACCGATAACAACGGCGTCCTGGATGATTTGGACGAGGTGCAGACTGTTAAAAGAACAGTTTCTGTTGGAGCGGATAAGCTTGTAACGGTTACGGAGTTTGTAGAAAATATTCTAAATGCCGATGGTGAAAATACGGGCACAATGAGCTCGTCCGTAAAATATAATATGTTCGGGAACCCGATTTTGCTTACTGACGGCGAGGGTAATATGGCGTATGCGTTTTATGACGTACTCGGCCGACCGGTAAAATATACGTTTCCTAACGGAGCGGAGAGAACGGCGGAATATTCGCTTGCAGGCAGATATGCTGTTGCAAATGAGATTGACGGAACAAGTATAAAATACACATTTGACGATTTTGGACGTGAAATTGCCACATACCGCCCGAAAAATAATGAATGGGAGCTTGTCGGCGAGAAAACATATGACAGCGCTTCACGTGTGACTCAGCTTAAGAGTCTTTCGGCTGACGGTGTCGGGACGGTAACCGATTATACATATGATTTTGCCGACAGACCGCTTACCGAGAGCGTAAAGGACCTAAGCGGAAATCTTCTTAATACAAAAACGTATAACTATGGCATTGTAAACGGCGCACGTTATGAAAGAGTAACCTTGGCAGGAAGTGGGAAACAGCGCACTGACGAAGCCGTTTATAACAGTTATGGGGAGCTTATAAGAGAATCGGTTTCCGACGGTGAGAATGCTTATACAACAGAATATACGTATGATGAGTATTCAAGACCGCTTACAAAAAAATTGCCGAACGGCGGTACGGAAACAAATGTTTATGACACGCTCGGAAATGTTCTGACAAAAACAGATGCGCTTGGAAATACAGAGAGCTTTACTTATGATTTGTCGGGACAGCAAAAAACGGCAGCTGATAAAAACGGAAATATAACAAGCTATTTCTATGATGCGGCAGGACGTGTTATAAAGGTAGAAGCTCCGTTTGACGAAAATAATGTATCGCTTGTAAAGACATATTACGATAAAAATTCAAATGTTGTCAAAACGGCTGAACGGTCAAATAAGTCGGGCGAGGAAGAAAGCTTTATGGTCACAAATGCGGAATATGACAGCATGGGCAATGTTACGCGCACGGCTATGGCAGATGTTGTTGCGGAATATACATATAATGCAGCCTGCAAGCCGCTGACAATGAAAAACGGCGATGCAACTGTAACGTATACGTATAATAATGTGGGACAGCTGACAGCTATAACCGATCCGCTCGGCATGAGTGAAAATTATACATATGACTTTTTGGGCAATTGCCTTACCTCAACCGACAGAAACGGAAGTTTGTTTACAAATGTTTATTCTGTTTTCGGAGTGACGGAAACAAATG
>CAKSPW010000016.1 GCA_934486495.1 uncultured Clostridia bacterium | reverse complement strand
GAAATTAAAAGACGATGAATAAGATAACTAAATTTTTTAACACTCTTAACGATTGGGGAGATATTATAATGGGAGAAAAAAAGCGTGATTTGAAAGAGATTATATCAGCCGGAAAGAAAGTTTTCGCAAAGCTTAAAGACCGTTCCGACGGCAGAATTGTATCATATGACGGTGATGACTGCTATTATTCGGACGCCGATGATTTTGAAATTACACCCGAAGGCTTTTCAAATCCCGAGGTTACAAACAGCGCTCGCAAGGGTAAAAATCCTATAAAGGATATTGTTTCCGGGTTTACGAAAAAGGACGATGACGAGTATGACGATATTCTTGAAAAAAGAGAAGATGTCGGCGAAAAAGCGTTTAAGTACTATGAGCAGATAATGCATAAGCTCGACAGCATAAAGGATAAAAGCAGTGACGGTCTTGACGAGATTGCAAAAAAGGCAGAGGGCTTGTTTAAAAACTCCGCTCTTACAAAAGAGGAGCTTGCAAGCGAAATTGACAATCTTATGGTCGAACTTGACGATAAGCTCAGCGTTATCATTTCAAAGAGCAATGACACGTTTGAAACGGTTGAGGATATAAGCAACCGCTCAAAATCAAACTTTGAAAAGCTATCCGGTGCAATTGCGAACGTTTCCGACAAAACGGATAACGTGTTTAAAAACGTAACCGACGTTGAAAACATTCTCAGCACATCAAAGCCGAAATTTGATGAAATTCACGAAGCTTCCATACTCATGAGCAAGCTTGTCGACTCTGTATTTGAAATTAAGGCAGCAAACCAAAACATTAAGGAGCAAATGGATAGAATTAATAAAAAACAACGCTTTATTAAGATTTGGGGCATAATTGTCGGCAGTGTTGTCGGTGCGTGTGCCATTGCAGCGCTTGTACTTCTAATCGTACTGATGGCTTTATAATAAACAAGGCTATGATTAAGTGATATATGCGGTGACTTCCGATTCGGTCGGGGGTTGCCGCTTTTTTTCGCAGCTATCCTCCCTATCCGTTTTCAAAAAAATTTTAAATATTTTTTAAAACACTTGACAACAATAATTATATATGTTATAATTATCTCAATATTAGGGAGTAGTTGGCGGATAATATCCGTTTATGTCTGCGTCAGTACACGGCCGTTCGGCCCGCAGCATATCTAAACAGCGAGACTTTTATTGAATTTTTTGTGTTCGGTAAAAGTTTGGCTTTTTTTATTGCAATATTACCGAAGCAGTCAAAAAGAAAGGATGATTTGCAGATGAAGGAATGCTATAAGTCGGAAATAAGCGAGCTTTATGAAGTTTATGAAAGCTCTTCTTGCGGACTTTCTGACAGCGGTATTGAAAAAAACAGAAAAAAATACGGTGAAAACAAGCTTGAGGAAAAGAAAAAAAAGCCTGTGTGGAAAATCTTTTTGGAGCAGTTTAAGGACTTGCTTGTTATTATTCTTATAATTGCCGCAATTGTTTCGGCTTTTACAAAGGATATTGAAAGCTGTATTGTAATACTTTTTGTAATAACAATGAATTCCGTTCTCGGCACTGTTCAAACGGTAAAGGCGGAAAAATCGTTAAACAGTCTTAAAAAGCTTGCAACTGCCGAAGTGACGGTTATAAGAAACGGCAGAAAAACATCAATCTCGGCGGAGGACCTTGTTTGCGGAGATATAATGTGCTTTGAAGCCGGCGATAAAATCTGCGCAGACGGAAGAATTACGGAATGCGCCGATTTAATGGTAAACGAATCGGCACTTACGGGAGAAAGCACCGAAGTCGAAAAATCGGACTGCGTTATAATGAACGACTGTCAGCCTGCCGACCGTGTAAACATGGTGTATTCCGGCTCGTTTGTAACCGGCGGAAGAGCGTGCGCAATAGTAACCCAAACCGGTATGGATACCGAAGTCGGAAAAATTGCATCTCTTATTTCCAATGCGTCCGAGCGCAGAACTCCGCTGCAAAAGGTGCTTGACGATTTAGGCAAAAAGCTTTCAGTGATAATTATGGTTATTTCAGCGGCGGTATTTCTGCTGAGCGTTATTAAAGGCAGTGATATTTTCAGCTCACTTATGTTTGCAATTGCTCTTGCCGTTGCCGCAATTCCGGAGGCTCTCGGATCGATAGTTACAATTGTGCTATCATTCGGAACGCAGAAAATGTCAAAGGAAAATGCGATTGTAAAAAAGCTTTACGCTGTTGAGGGACTCGGAAGTATAAGCGTTATTTGCTCTGATAAGACAGGTACAATAACTCAAAACAAAATGTCCGTAAGAAGTGTTTACACAAACGATACCGTTATATCAAGAGAGGACTTTTCTGCCCATAACCCCGACCTCATAGACGCTATGGTTTTGTGCAACAACGGCGCATACTCAAAATCGGAACAAATCGGCGACCCGACAGAAACGGCGCTTTTGGAATTTACCGCATCAAAGGGTTATGATATAGATAAAATAAAAGATGAAAACAAAAGGCTGTCGGAAGTGCCTTTCAGCTCAGGACGAAAGAGAATGTCCGTTCTTTGCGGAAACACAATGTATACAAAAGGTGCGGTTGATATGCTTATATCAAGATTCACGCTCACCGACGATGAAAAGAAAAAGCTCCTCGACACCGCAGACTCTATGGCGAAAAACGGTTTCAGAACGCTTGCTTTCGCAAAAAAGACAAATACATCCGGCTCCATAAGCGCAGAAGATGAAAACAACCTTGAATTTATCGGTCTTGTTGCCATGATGGATCCGCCCAGAGAAGAAGCAAAGGACGCCGTTAAAAAGTGTAAATCGGCAGGTATTATGCCTGTTATGATTACGGGCGACCATATTTCGACAGCGTCCGCAATAGCAAAAGAGGTCGGTATTTTATCGGACGGTTTGCGTGCCGTTGAGGGAAAGGAATTAGATAAGCTGTCCGATGAAAAGCTTAAGGATTTTGTACGTGACGTTGCCGTATATGCACGTGTTACACCCGAACATAAAATACGAATTGTAAAGGCATGGCAGGCAAACGGCTTAAACGTTGCAATGACAGGTGACGGTGTAAATGACGCTCCCGCACTCAAGCAAGCCGACATAGGCGTTGCAATGGGAATAACCGGTACGGAGGTTTCAAAGGAAGCGGCAGGAATTATTCTTACCGACGATAATTTTGCAACGATAGTAAAGGCTGTAAGAAGCGGAAGAAATATATATGAAAACATAAAAAAAGCTGTACTGTTTCTGCTTTCGGGAAATTTTGCGGCAATTATAGCAGTGCTTTATAATCTGCTGTTTGCACTCCCCGTTCCGTTTGCGCCGATACATTTGCTGTTTATAAATCTTTTGACCGATTCGCTGCCGGCAATTGCGCTCGGAGTTGAAAAGTATACCGATGATGTGATGTACGAAAAACCGAGAAAATCAAGCGATTCGTTTATAAACAAAAGTTTTATTCGTGAGATGTTCGGCTACGGCACAATTATTTCGGTATTCGTTATAACCGCATTTTATATTGGTCTTAAGACGAATGCCGAAGCGGCGGCAACAATGGCATTTACGACGCTCTGCGCCGCAAGACTTTTTCACGGTTTCAGCTGTAAAAGAAAAAAACCGGTACTTTTTACAAAGAGAATGTTTGACAATCCTGCCGGAATAGGTGCGTTTTTAATCGGAATGACACTTTTGTGCCTTGTTAATTTCGTACCTGCTCTTAAGGGCATGTTTAAAACATATGCACTTTCGGGCGCCGAGTATATCTGGGTGCTATGCTTAAGCTTCGGTTCAATGCTTGCAATTCAGCTTGTAAAGCTAATCAGAATGATTATAAAAAAATAAATCCGAACCAATAAAAAGGGCTGTTTAAAAGTCAAATGACTTTTTAAACAGCTCTTTATTGTAAGTCGTAAATCTAAATCAGCTTTTAATTTGCGTTTCTACAAGACTCTCGCCGCAATAAATTTTTCTAAGCTTCGGCTTTTCTATCTTTCCTGTCGGATTTCTCGGAACATCGGCAAAGATAATCTTATGCGGTCTTTTATATCTCGGAAGCTTACGGCAGAACTCTGTAATATCGTCCTCACTGCATTTTGCTCCCGGCTTTAATTCAATAATTGCCGCCGCAATTTCGCCGAGTCGTGCATCAGGAAGTCCTATAACGGCAACGTCCTTAATATTATCGTTTGAACGCAGAAAATCCTCTATCTGAACGGGATACAGATTTTCGCCGCCGCTTATAATAACGTCCTTCTTTCTGTCAACGAGGAAAATAAATCCGTCCTCGTCCTCCTTTGCCATATCGCCCGTATAGAGCCATCCGTCATGAAGAACCTCATTTGTCGCCTTTTCATCCTTATAATAACACGTCATAACGCCGGGGCCTTTAACGGCAAGCTCGCCGACATCGCCTTTTTTGACCTCGCTGCCGTCGGAATTTATAATCTTTACACTCCAGCCGTAACCGGGAACTCCTATCGCTCCGACCTTATCTATATTATCAACACCGAGATGAACACAACCCGGGCCGATTGACTCCGACAAGCCGTAGTTTGTATCGTACTTATGATTTGGAAATACCTTTTTCCAACGCTTAATTAGACTCGGCGGAACGGGCTGTGCACCGATATGCATAAGCCGCCACTGACTAAGCTCGTATTTTGACAAATCTATTTCACCGCGGTCGATAGCATCTAAAATATCCTGCGCCCACGGCACCAAAAGCCAAACGATTGTACACTTCTCACTCGATACCGTTTCAATAATAGTTTTCGGCTTAACACCCTTTAAAAGAACCGCCTTTGAGCCTGTAAGCAGACTACCGAACCAGTGCATTTTAGCACCCGTATGGTAAAGCGGAGGTATGCACAAAAATACATCGTCATGCGTTTGTCCGTGATGATTCTGCTCCACCCTGCACGAATGCATAAGGCTTTCATGATTATGCAGAATAGCCTTTGGAAATCCCGTTGTTCCGGACGAGAAATATATCGCCGCATCGTCACTGTCGCAAAGCGAAACATCTGGCTTTGTGCTTGAAAAGTTTGCCGCAAGATGCGAATAGCTCTCCGCAAATGTAGGGCATGAATCTCCGACATAAAAAAGAAGCTTTACATCGGGAATTTTATCAAATATTTCTTCCATTCGTCCCACAAATTCCGGTCCGAACACAAGTGCTGACACATCGGCAAGCTCAACGCAGTATTTTATCTCCTCAGATGTGTATCTGTAATTGAGAGGTACTGCCAAAGCGCCTGTTTTTAATATTCCGAAGTATATCGGCAGCCATTCAAGACTGTTCATTAAAAGTATTGCTACTTTGTCACCTTTTTTAATTCCGCGGCTCAAAAGAAGATTTGCGCAGCGGTTTGCTTTTTCGTCAAATACGCTCCATGAAATTTCACGTCTGTAAATTTCAGAGCTACCCGGCTCGATAAGTTCATATTCCTTCCATGTTACACGCCTTGTTTCCTTTACCTCCGGGTTTAACTCCACGAGGGCGGTTTCGTCCGCATATTCACGGGCGTTTTTTTCAAGTAATTCCGTTATGGGCATTTTACTACATCCTTTATTTTAGTTTTCTGCGTGCTGCCGTGCTTCTGTTCTACAATTTAGAAAACAACAATACAGATCAAATTATATTATATCACCATTCGCAGCAGGTGTCAACAACATAAGTCTTTTTTGTGTTATTTGAACAATTTTCAAAGGTAAGTTTTGTTTATAAATAAGAACCATTATGTATAAAATCAAGTGCTGCCGCAGAATAGAAAAAATCCCCTTGAAAACTCCTCCCTTTTATGATATAATTACTGTATCAAAATAAAGAAACGGAGAAATTAAAGTGCAATACATAATTACAGCCCTGCTTGCGGCAATAATCATTTTACTGATAATACTTATTTTAAAATCGGGCAAAAACGATTCGCTGTCCTCGGCGATACAAATTCAAAACATAAAGCTTGATGAAATGCGCACTTCCTCGGCAGAGCTTCAAAAAAGCAGTGCGGACGAAACAATGCGCCAGCTCGGAATGCTCGAGAGAAGATTTGCAACGCTTGAGCAAACAAACGAACAAAAGCTTGAGAATATGCGCCGCTCAATCAGCGAGAGCATGGAAAAAATAAGAAACGACAATAACGAGAGAATATCCTCAATGCAAAAAACCGTTGACGAAAAGCTCGACAGCAAAATTTCCGAATCGTTTAAGGCGGTAAACGAACGGCTTGCAGAGGTTTATAAAGGTCTCGGAGAGATGAAAACGCTTGCAAACGGAGTGGGAGATTTAAAAAAAGTGCTTACAAACGTAAAAACACGCGGTATTCTCGGTGAGCTTCAGCTCGGCGCTATTCTCGATGAGATTCTGTCTCCCGAACAATATGAAACAAATGTTGCAACAGTTCCGTCAAGCACCGAAAGAGTGGAGTTTGCCGTAAAACTGCCGGGAGATAACAACAGGTCCGTCTATCTGCCCATAGACTCAAAATTCCCTGCCGACTGCTACGAAAAGCTGCTTGACGCATATGACAGCGCCGACCCCGCCGCCGTAAAAGCCGCATCAAACGAGCTGTGCCAAAGAATAAAGGCATTTGCAAAGGATATTAAAACAAAGTATATTTCAGTACCGTACACAACCGATTTCGGTATAATGTTCCTCCCTGTTGAAGGTCTTTATTCCGAGGTTATAAAAATGGGTCTTGTGGAAACGCTGCAAAAAGACTATCACGTAAATATCGCAGGCCCGACAACCATGGCGGCAATACTCAGCAGCTTGCAAATGGGTTTTAAAACGCTTGCAATTCAAAAGCGCAGTGCTGAGGTTTGGGAAATTCTCGGTGCCGTTAAAACGGAGTTTGATAAATTCTCCGATGTTCTTGACAAGGCGAAAAAGCATATCGGTCAGGTGGACAGCGACCTCGACCTTCTTATCGGTACACGCACAAATGTTATAAAGCGCAGACTGCGTGACGTTCAAAGCCTGTCGGACGACGACTCAAAAAAACTGCTCGATGAATAGACATTATTAAAAGAGGCTGAATAAACATTAAACAGCCTCTTTTTTTAAAATCCTTAACCGTTTGAGCCGAGTATTTTTACAAGCTCATATGATACTTTAGAATATGCGCCGACAGCATAATCGTTTGAGCTTTCCCTGTCAACGGGGCCGGGATCCCATGCGACAATTTGCACCCATCCGATTTTTCCGTTTTCATCAATCGCCTCGTTTGTAATCGCTTCATATCCTTTTACAGCGGCGCTTAAATACTCTTTTCCGAGTAAGCCGAGCCTATACCCAATTAAAAATCCGAGAGTAAAAAGAACCGTTCCGCTAACCTCCGGCATATCAAAAATTTCGGGAGAAAGCAAATCCGTATGCCAAAATCCGTCATCAAGCTGAAGTGAAAGGATTTTTTCAGCCATTTTTTTAAACATATCCGAGTATTCACCGTAATACGGATTGTCAGGCTCTAAAGTATCGAGAGTTTTGGCAATACCGGCAAAAACCCAGCCGTTTCCGCGTGACCAAAATATTTCCTTACCGTCTTTGTTTCTCATTTTATCGGGTAAAAATCTCTCATCACGATACCAGAGATTATACTTTGCATCAAAGCAATTTCTCTCAATTTTCGAGTTATAGTAAAGCTTATATGCCTTGTCACAATACTTTAAATCGTTTTGTCTTACACCGAATCTGTTTATGATGTTAAGCGCCATATAAATTGTGTCAACCCACCACCAATAATCGTTTTTATCGCTTGCGCACAAGGTATCGAGAGTTTTAAGCATATAAACGTCTGTGCCGTCCGCTCCAAATTCGTCAATAAGGTCAAGATATGCCTCACCGCAAAGTATCGAGTCGGCATTTTCGGTGTTATTGTCTAAATCGTCATAAAATCTCCATTCGTTTTTATTTGCCCATGATATTGCAAAGTCAAGATATTTTTTCTCACCGGTTAAACGATATGCGTCCAAAAGCCCGGTAAAATAACACGCACGCTCCCATGCGCAGATCCCTGTATCAGGGTTTTTTTCAAGCCAATAATCGTTTACCTTTTTTACATTTTCAATTATGCTTTTCTTATCCATAATATTCCTCCGTTTAATAGCGTATGGGTTTTAAGCTGTTTAAGTCATCAAGCAGAAAATATCTCTGCGCTTGTTTTATTGCATATTCGTTTTCAGACGATGTGATATGTGCCTTAAAAAGCTCCGCACCCGTCATTTTATATGCGTCATAGTCTGCCATAACAACGGTTATATCTCTGTCATATACCGATTTCCCTACAAATTTTCCATCTGATGCTGAAGCACGCATGTCACAGTAAAATCCACCGGTATAGCATAGTATATCGCTTATTTCACCCGTTATATCCCACCCGTCAAGCTCCGAGCCGATATATTGACAATTGCCGGAAATAAGACGTCCGTTTACGTATATATCCATGCTTTTAAGCTGCGGATAGACGCTGACTGCAATACTTGACGCTTTTTCCGCACGATACGTAACAGAATTAACCGTAACATCTTCTCCGGAAACGGAAATTGTATTTTCACCGAGTTTTATAACGGCATTATCCGAATTGTCAAGACTTATTTTAACCGTTGTCGGATATGATGAAGAAAGGCTCATCTTCTTTTCCGTTCCGTGATAAATAAGCTCACCCAAGTCGCAAACGGGCATATAAATCTTATCGGCAGAAGATGTCGTAATGATTATGTAATCTCCGAACAACTCCGCTTTTTTTATGTTTTTCTTACCGAATGCCGAAATAACAGACTGTGTTATATCGCTTTTTTTGTCGCAGTACATCAAAAATCCCTTATCGGTAACGGTGTATTTTCTTATATTTTTATCCTTTGAAATAAACGTCAGCGGCAGAATATTTACGCTGTCCTCCCTGTCTGCAAACAAATTGTCCGCAAATGCGTCATAGAGATTGACGGCGCAAAGCTCCTCTATCGTTTCTCCGCTTAAAAACTCGATATTGTCGGCATATAACTTGTTATCGACATAAAGCGTCACCGTGTTTTTATCACCTGATTTAATGAGTGCGTCAATCTTATACCATTTGTTTTTTACAATCCTCAGCTCGCCTGCTTTTTTGCCGAACACATATGCGTCACCGTTTACACACTCGAGAAGTCTGCCGAGTATTTCCTCATTATCGGATAAATTCTTCTTGCCGACAAGCTCGATATATTTTTTATCGTTAAATGCGGCATAAAAGCTTATTTGCTCCGATAAATCCTTACGTTTTGAATTAATCGGAAGCGTAACGCACTCTCCGCCGATACATCTGTCACCGTCTTTTTTCCCGAACAGAGCATTGTATTCGCCGCTGTCAAACGTGTTAATGCTGTTTTCGGCTTTCCACAAAGAAACGGGTGTATCGGATATATTCTCGTCTATACCCTCACCGAGCGGGAAAAGCTTAACGGCAATGTTGATTTTTCCGCTGCCGCTTGCCTTGAGAACAAGCCTTTTAAAGCTGTCGGTATCGATCGCCTTTATCTTGCCGCCGAACGAATTTAGCGGCTGTGCCTCCCCAACATACGCCTCAAGCGGTACGTTTGAAGAAAAAACAATCTTGACCGACTTTCCGTTTTTAGTGAGCGTAAAAGAGTTATCATCGTTTTTTACGGCATTTGCTTCGGTGTGAATAAATGAATAAACCGTGCCGGATTCTTTTAAATCGACTTCATCTCGTACGGTTACGCTTTTTCTGTTATCTCCTATAAAAAATCCCCTCAAAACACTGTTTGCATCAGTATACTGCTGAGTCATATCCAAAATCGCAACCATACTTTTATCACTTTTTTCATATCTTACAACACTTGCAAAACCATTCTCTGTCTGCCCTGCATCTTCGGACGGATTTATAATAAGCGTATTATGACCTTCGGCACGAATATGATACAGTCCGGATTTTCCAAGCTCGCTTGTAATATTGTAATCTCTCTTGCCTATATCCGATACCCATCTTACACCGTTTATGTCGTATATGTATGCTCCGCTGTCATAATGGCTGTGTGCACCGCTGTTATCCCCGCCGTGAAATGAAAAAAACATATCCGAATTACTCTTTGCAAAAACCGTCTCCGTATCACGATAATATCCGTCGCAATCGGGTATTTCTCCGCCGCTTTTTGGCGTATAAAAGCAAAGGGTGTCAATATCGAGAGATACGTTATACTTATCGGCAAAAGCAAATTTTGTATTTACCAGATTTTCATCGCCGTATTTTTCGCCGAGATAAAGCATTGCACCCGGAGCGAAAAATGTGTTGTCGCTGTCGTGAAAGTTGTTTATTCCGACATCGGACGACATATTCTGTCCGAAATAACCGAATTTATCCATACCCGGGCAGTCAAGATAAATGCTTTTGCCGTATACATTTTCATACGTTGACATAAATCTTGCAAGGTGCTGTAAATACCATGCCCAATAGCCAATTCCCTCTTTCCATGAGCCGTCGGGAAATGCGGAGCTTACCGAATATTCAAGCGCACGCATGGCATTTTCGGTAATATCCGAAAGATAAGACGGATCGTTTTCCATCATCGCCATAGCTGCAACCGCCAAAGAACCGTTGCATACCGAGCTCCAATTTGTATCGGTTGTGGCAAAAAACGTGTTAAATGAAGCATTCGTTCCGTAATACGCACTTTTAGCCTTTTCAAAGGCGAATTTTTTTGACGCATTGTAGACGGTTCTTTTTTGATTTTCAGTCATTGCACCGGAGCACCAATCATAATAAATTGCAATTGCAGAGAGCATAACTCCCGTATCGAGAAAATGTCTGTCAGCATTCCAGTCGGGGAATGAACACACCGCCTTTGCTATGCGCCATGCACCGTCCGAATACTTCTTGTCGCCCGTCATAAGATATGCAAACGACAAATAAGAAAGCGAATACTCGGTACCGCTGCAAACAGGCAAAAGCCGCAGTCCGTCCTCAATATTGTAAACAGGAAGATAGTTTTGCGACAAAATTTTATCCGCCTTTTTTATAGCTTCGTTTTTATATGACAAAAATGTAGTGTCTTGTGAGTTTTTTAAGCTGTTGACTTTTTCGCCGTTTATCATTACGTACGGATGTGTTCCCGAAAAACTGCTCATCAGCACATCTGCTCCCGGTCTTTCAAATGTCATAAACCTTAAAACCTCGTCAATCTCACTTTCCGTCATATCAGAGCCGGAAACAATGTAAACCGCTCCCTTTGCGCAATAGTATTTTATATTTAAAAGTCTTGCAACCTCACCAAACGGCAAAAACTCATCCTTTACGGGACGGTCAAGCTCGCCGAGCGTGGATTTATACGAGTTTTTGTAAAACACCTCACCTCCGATAACAAAGCCGTTATCGGTCTCTGATACAGCGCACCCGGTAATATCGGCAAAGTCGGAAGATGATAAATACATTTCGTCATTGTCGATAAACGGTTGTTTGTCGCAATTGGCTTTACCGCCTTTAAAATATTTAACACCGTTTCGGACGCATACGGCGCTTCTTGTCCGCAGTACGGATTTTGTATGATAATTACTTTCAAAAATATACTTTCTGCCGCCTGTCGCCGTTTCACCCGACACATCACGCACCGACTCACCGCTGTATGCTTTAAAATTATCTATGCACATATCCCCCTTACCGCTTCCGGCATAAATCCTGTAAAGGTCGAGAGAATGTATATCTCTTACGGAATAAACCGTATTGTTTTCAATTTTATCACCGTTTACACTTACGGTATACTTTTTGTTTTCAAGGTCTAAAAGCACCTCAATATGCACCCAATTATTTTCGCTCAGCTGATATGAACCGCTTTTTCCAGATATTTTGCCGTCCTTTGAAAGGTTAATAAGGCTGTCCGATTGAAGACTGCCCGATGTATAGTCGCTTACATACGCAAGCATTCCGCTCACGCCCTTTGCGCTTATCTTAAAATCAAATTCCACAACTGTTTTTTTAAACGTTCGTCCTATATTGACATCGGCAAAGCAATCGGATGAATCGGTATTTTTTTTAAGTCTTAAATATGTATTGCCGCCGGATGTGATGCGCGACACAGTGTTGACAACTTCGCCCTCCGTTTTTTCATGACCCTTAAAAGCACCCGTTGAGGTTTCAAAGTTTTCACTGATATATAGTTCTTTAAACTCACCGCTTTTTGCCGCCGCAGTAAAATAACACGAAACAATGCTTAGAATAATAAACAGCGAACAAATTTTTTTAATCATAATTCCTCCGATTTTAACCAATCGGGGCGGCTTAAAACCGCCCCGTGACTACATTTGTTCTATTCGGCAAAATTTTCAAAGACAGCCGATGAAAGATAAGGCTTGATTGAAACGACAGAGTCAAAGAACATTGCCTTTGCACTCATACCGCCTGCAAGCTCTATCTGTTTAGATACCTCAAATGAAGTACTGCCGTCTATTGCCTTTTCATCTATCGCAACATCGTAAAGAGCGCCGTTTTTATATATTGCAAGCACAAGAGCACTCTTTTTGTTAAGGTATGCCGGAGCCGACATATTAACAACAGCCTTTAAAATGTCGCCGTCATTTAAAATCATGTTTGACTCCTCGCCGTTTACGTACGTTGAAATCAAGCTGTCCGTTGTCACGCTTGCGGACTCGATTGTATAGTATTTAAACGAATATCCGTTCGCCGACCTTACAACGACAACTTCACCCGGCAAAATATCCTCCGCCTCGGCAGAATATGTGTTGTCGGTATAAATTCTATATTCGCAGTTTGTAACAAAGTTATCCGTAAAATCACTGATGTCAACGTTTCCGTCTATATAAAGCTTACCGAGATTTTCATCAATATTGTAAAGACCCGATGAAACAGAAATTTTGTTTTCTGCCTTATCCTGATATTCTCCGTAATAAAGAAGAAGGTCACTCACAGCCGCTTTGCCGTTTCTAAGCTCGGCAGAGTCAATCTTGTTATAAACCGGCTGAAGCTGGAACCATTCAAAGCTTTTGAGTATTCCGCCGTCCAATCCGAGCGATAGCTTTTCACCATATTTTGTACCGTTCACATAGATATCATACTGCGCCGTCTGCGGATAATATGTTACGGCGATTCTGTACCATCTGTCTTTTACAAACGGCATAACATACGTTTTTCCGTGATCTGCTATAATGCCGTCCTTTTCGCTCATGGCAAGTACGTTTACATAACCTTTATCGGTATGATTTGCAAACACGGATCTGTTTATGAAAATAAGTGAGTCTACATCTCCGCTTGCAGCAACCGAAAACTCCGCCGTAAAGCTTTGTGTTGAGAATACCGATGACGGCAACCCCATAAAATTGTATCTGTCCGATCCGCCGTTCGGGCTAAGATTTTCAGCCGTTAAAAGAAGCGACTTTGCGTCAGCAGCTGTTTTTCCGAAAATTCCGTTTGTATCCCATGCCATGGAAAGACCGTCTGTGTTTCCGAACTGTTTGTTGTAATATCCGTCCTTTGAAATAAAGGCGTCGTCAGGATTAGTCGAAACGGTTATATACTTAAATGTTTTTCCGTCTGCCGAACGCATAACAATAACATTTCCGTTTTGTATATTTCCGGACGTTATTCTTTCGGGATTTGTATGCGAAACCTGCATCCATTTTTCGTTTTCCGTATTTACGGCTGAAAGTATATCCTCAACATTTTCGCTTCCCGAGCAAAGAATCAACGAATAATCCGAAACGTAATTTACTCCGCTTACGCTGTATTCAATCTTTTCACTCTCCGAAAGCGTGTATTCTCCTTCGTAAATTTTGAGGTTGTCAACCGCAAGCTTTCCGTTTCTTTCTGCCGTGCCGTCAGCTGCATTGTAGTTGATGGCGATTTTTGTCCAGAGATTACCAAGCAAAAATCCGCTGAACGCACCCGATATTTTAACTCCGTTTATATACACGTTTATCTTTTCGGCATTATAATATTCTTCAACAGCAACTCTCAGCCACTCGTTTTTGCCGCACCGTATGCCGGTGTCCTTTCCGTTTACAGTTACGATACTATTTTCGATTTTTACAAAATCATATACCGTCTGCCATTGTCTCCAATTACTCGGATGTGTAGAAAGCCTGCTTTGCAGCACTGCGCTGTCCGCATCTCCGCCGTAAAGCATTGAAAACTCAATTGTTCTTGCAATACCCTGTTTGTCGATTTCATTATAAAATTGATACGCATAATATGGGATTTCATATCCTATCTGTTTTGATTCGGTTGCAGAAATGCCTGTCGGATTGATAACAGCCGCACCGTCCGTGCTTTCTTTTCCGCAAAGTCCGTATTCGTTTGTTATTTCGTACGGATTAGAAGACGCATCCGCAAGCTTCATACCGCTTTGGGCAAAGTCCTCGGCACTGTCATAATCATGATTATACGAATACGTCACCTCCGCAAATGACGGAATCTGAACAAGACCTGCCAATAAAACCGTGCACAAAGCAAGACTTGCTCTTTTGAGTAAACCCTTTTTCATTATACATCATCCTTCCATTTTTATTAAATAAAACGCTCGCTTATTTTTCGGATTGCCCGATTGAATTTGAACTTCAAAATCCGATTTTTGCGCTCTATTTCGTTATTTAAAAACCTGCGGCGTAACCACCGTCTGACCCGAAAGCGATTTCCAAATATACATTTCCGCTTTTTCACCGCTTTTAATTTCAGGTCCTGTTATATCTGCCTGCGTGCTGTCACCAACAGGAATGATAACTTTTTTTACGACCGTATCAACAGGCGTATCACCCGAAAAAATATTTAATAATATAAAGCATTCGGCACTCTCACCCGTTGTGTTTGTAAATACGCACCTGCCGTATGATTTGCCGTTTAATACCGTAACCGCCGCCGATTTTACATCAAGCGGAGCATATCCCGTTTCAAAGCTTGCGCTTGCACCGTTTGTAAGCGGAAGTCCGCTCGAATCGCTGACGCCGTCCGTAAGCTCGATACGGTACTTTGAAGCAGACTTGAGCTTTTGAAACAGCTTAACCGTTATAATTCCCTCATCGAAATTATATGAAATTTTACCTAACTTCATTTTTTCGCCGTTTTCGTAAAGCAACACGGTTTTGTCATTAAGAGTTGCCGCCGTCAGTTTTGCGTTAAGTTTGAAACAAAGCGTTTCGGCAACGGGAGAAATCAAATCGTCACCAAACCGCCCGTCATATCCGACCTCGGTAAACTGTGCGGTAGGCTCGATATACTTTATTGATAAATTGTCTAACGCATATCCCATATATTCAGATGTATTGAGCATATCAAGTACAAGTCTTGTATCAATCTGAGTAAGCGCCGGTGAAATGCTGAACTTGTCGGCAATTAAATCACCGTTGAGCCAAAAGCTGTAATAATGCTTAACCATATCAACATCAAATCTTATGTGGTGCCACTGTCCGTGAGGAAAGTCAAAAAACTTTGTCGTGTCCGTTCCCGCAACCTTTATTCTGTCCTCATAAATTTCTATATACGCACCTGCCGCCGATTGTGACGGATGCTTGAATATAAAGAACGTTTTACCGTATTCCGTCAGCTGATACAAGTCCATTTCAATCGAATAGGAATACGTTGTGCCCGTTGTATTGAGCCTTGCCCACGAACCGCTTGCCGTTTTGCCGTCAACCGCTTTGCCGTACGTCTTAAACACCGCAACCGTTCCATGCTCCTTGCCGTACTCGTCGCTCGATATTATCTTTGCATCGCCTGTTATTGCAGGATAATTAAGACCTGACGGAAAAGCCGAACCGTCACTTGAATAGCCTTCAAAATCATTAAAAACAATTTGCCTTACGTTAGACTCTCCCGATATAACAAGCTTTATAAGCTTTTCACTCTCGCCCGAGTTATTATCTCTTGCAATGACTTTCATTTGATGAAGTCCGAGCGATATACCGCTTAAATCAACCGTAAACGACTCACTGTTTTCTTCTTTAACCGTTTCTCCGTCAATCATAACACAAAGATAAATAACCTCTCCGTCATTGTCTGATGACGAAATTATAACATTCTTAAGCTCCGACGGGCTTGCCGCCTCACCGCTTGTTACACCCGAAACGCTGATTTTCGGGGCATCGTTATGTTTAACGGTGATAACAGTCTTTTCAGATGATGACTTTCCGCCGTTTATATCGTATGAAACAGCGTAAAACTCATATTTTCCCGCATCGCCGCCGAAAACATACTCGCCGTCTGCGCCGTCAAAGACTTCAGCAAGCTCTCCGTTTTTGTAAAGCTCCGTTTTTTCTATGCCGTAATCCGACTCACCATGTACGAAAACGGTTGTCGTCTGCGTATCGAATATATCGGTATTTTCGGCATTTACGGTAACGCCAGGCAACGAATATCCGCCCTGCGCCGTTGAAAATGTCACACTTTTGCCAAAGATGACTTTATTTGCAAACAAGTCATTCGCCGATTTAATATCAATCCTGTATTGCGAGTTTTCCTCAAAACCAAGCTTCGGTATGATATACGCCCTCGACCCTTCCGATTTTACTTCAAATTCGGCTTTTTCGCCGTCTTTATAAAAATCTGCGTCAACGCCGCTTACCGCACCGTCAAATTTTATCTCGAATGCGTCAAGATCCGAAGTGCTGACAAACGTATCGCCGTCTGACGGAACGGTTACAAATGATGATACGCTGTCCGAAATTTCAAAATCCGAAATTTTAAATTCCGATACGACGTCCTCCTCCTTTGATGAAGTGTGATTTCTCACATATACCTTAAGCTCACTAAAGTCAAAGCTTTTCCACTTTGAACCCATAAAATCATCATAAACCTTTTCGCCGTTTATGTAAATTACCATATAAGCGTTTTCCGGTTTTATTCCGATTGATACACTGTACAAGGTGTTCTCCGCCGTGTTTTTCATAATTTCCGTTTGTCCGAGAGTTTTAACGGATGCGCCGTTAAAGTTTATAAGCTCGGTTGATTTTGTGCTTGAATTTCGCAAGTAAATTCTTCTGTTTACAAGACTGCTGCTGCCCGTATAGCTTGCCTTAAATGAAATATTAATTTGTTCATTCTGCGACAAATCGTAAACTCTTTCGGCAGATGTGCTTCTTGCCGAATTTCCTCCGCCGAAGCTTAAGCTGATATTACCTCCGTAAGCCTCGGCAATATTACCGCCTTCATCGGGAGTGACAACGCACTCCCAATTATCTGCCGCCAAAGCCGCTGCGGCGGATATGAACGTCATTACGCCTGTAAGAATTAAAGCTGCGATTGTTTTTCTCAAAATATATCTCCCCCTTACTTCTTCTTAAGCGCCATAAATTCAATGACGTTATTCCAATCGTTTGTATTACTGCCGTGACCTACAAATTTAACATATCTTCCGCTTACCGGTTCGCTCGGCTTGTATACAACAGCATCGTCAGTGCCTGTTTTTGACACCTGCGAGAGTACCTTTTTATATACGTTGTTATCGTCCGATACAAGCACGTCAAACGTAAATGCCCTTTGTGCGCCCATCCAAAACGCTACCGCAAAGGCGTCTATTTTCTGCACACTGCCAAGGTCATACACACACCACTCGTTAGTGCCGTTTGCGCTCCAGCGTGTGTCGGGATTGCCGTCTGTGCTGTTTTCCTTTCGGTTAAATATGTTACTTTCCGCTTCAATCTGCTCCGAGCTTGCATCAATGGCGGTTAGAGGATAAGAGTTATACACATCAAGACTCATGTCCGAATAATCGTCAAATACTATGCTGTAATAAGTCGAAAGTCCGTTTTCGTCCGTCACCCGAACAACCGCCGCATCCTTATCGACAGCTTTGTAATACTCCGTCTGTGCGCCCTTTGCTTCAATCTTCGGAATATCGCCGTTTTTGTTTTTCGTAAACCGATAGCTGAATTTATCCGGACTGAATCCCGCAATTTCCGCACCGTCAACCAAAAGCTGCGAAAGTCTTGCGGAAGAATAAGCATATCCCTCCGTTTTTGCGCCGTCCGCTTTCCAATTTGAAATCGGAGTATCGTCCACACCGCTTTTTGACCCTATTTCATCAATAAGCGACATTTTAACCGTTATGGTCGTGTGACCGTCCGCATTTAGCTTATAGTCGATTTTAGTTATATTATCGTTCGGCGTATTTGTAAATTTCGGTGTTTTCGAGAGAGGCTCGGCTTTCATTGTGCTAAGCTGAGCGCTCTGTGCATTTGTTATAAACTGCATCTTGAGTGCCTTACCGCCCTGATAAATAATCGCCGTGTTGTTATCGAGTATTCGTATATCGCCCTCGGTGTGCATAAACCATCTTAGCTCCGACTGCGCCGAAAGCTCGATTTCATCACGAACCGTAAGAGTTCTGCGTGAGTCTGTAAGCTTATAACCTCTTAAATATCCGTTTGTTTTACCGCTGTACGGTGCGGATAGGTCTATAATGCCGAATGATGAATTCTCACCCGTTACAGGCTCTGCCGCCTTAGCCTCTTTGCTTTGGATATACTCCAAATTTTCATCGGGATTAATAACAACTATATTATGTCCCTCACCCTTACGTCTGTAATAATAATATCCGTCATAGCCTGCCGCAACAGCCGGATTCTCCGCCGTGTAGCTAAGCGGCTCCTTACCGGTTTCAACCGCCCAGCGTATTCCGCCGATTGTATAAACAAATGTTCCGACATCTATATGATCATGCGCCGCATTTGAGTAACCGCCGTGATATGAAAGCCATGCACTGTCATCATGCCCCCAATTTTCACGCATAGATACAAATTCGGTTTCTCTGAAGTACATATCGTTTTTAAGCTTTATTTCCGACGTTCTTCCGCTAAGCGAAGTTTTATACCAGATAATATCTCTTACAGAACCCTTGTCACCGTACTTTTCCATTTGGTCACGGCGATAAAGCATAAGCTCGTCATCACCGTAGATTTTGCCCAAATAAAACTGTCCGCTCGACTGCACATTCGCAAGGTCTGCATCGTGGAAATTGTTTGAAAGTCCGTCCGGGCCCATAAAGTAAGCCTGAAAATATCCGTACTTGTCAAGCCCTCTGTAATTTGTGCCGAACGGCTCGCCCATTGCGCTTTCATAGCTTGCAAGAAATACATCCAGATGAGTCAGCAGATAGCTCCAATATCCCGTACCCTCGTACCATGCGCCGTCGGGAGCAAATCTGTACCACGGGCATTCAACGGCACGAAGTGCGTTATACAAAATATCCATACACTCATCGGTGTTATACTCCGCCGTTGCAAGACAAAGGTCGGCAATACCGCCGTTTACGATAATTCCCCAATTCGTTTCGGTTTTCGCCCACCAATTTCCGTACGGTAAAGCGTTGTAATAAGCAAGCTTTGCCTCGTTCGCACCGAGTTTTTGCGCTTTTTCGGCAATAAATTTTCTCTCCTCGTCGGTCATTGCGCCGTAAAGCCAGTCATACCCTATCGCAACCGCAGAGGCAAGCGTTCCCGTATCGAGAAAATGAACAGGGTGCCAATCCTCGAAAGCGCAAACCGCCTTAAGCTCCGCAATTCCACGCTCGGCATACTTTTTATCACCTGTCATAAGGTACGCAAATCCGAGATTTTCCATACGTGACACCGTTTGATTTGCAAGATCCAAAAGCCTCGAATTTGTAATTTTGTATTCAGCAACAGGCTGTGTGCATATGCCGTCTGCGACATATAATACGTTTTCAAACCACAGCTTTTTATTGCTGTCTGTTTTTACTTCCTCACGAAGCCGTGAAACATCGTCGATGTTTATCATAAGATAGGGATGCGCTTTCCCACCGTTTGTTTTCTCCGTAAAACGGCTCTTAAGCTCCTCAGCCGATTTTCTTTCAAAGAACAAATACAAATTTGCGTCCTTGTATCTCGAATCTGTTTTTGAAAGTCCCGCACCGCAAAACAGCGTTCCGTGCTCATCGTTTACAAACTCACCCTCGCCGAGTGCATTTTCTCCGTATGCAACAGCCGGAATATACAATATACCGCCATTTATTTCGGGTGCTCTTTCAGCCGTAAACTCTTTATCCCCGACAAAGAATTTCTTCTCGCCGACCGTCATTTTAACGTTGCCCTCAATGCTTATTCCCGTACCCGACACGCTTACCTTTTTCTTAAACAAGCTTTCAAATGCGTCCTGCGGAATAAGCGACTCGTCACCGTCGTTAATGCATTTGTTTTCAAGCGCCGTTTTCTTATTTGAAGCATACAGCATACCGGAATACGTCTGAAGCGCGCGCTTTCCCTTTAAGAACTGCTCGCCTGCATCCTCACCCGAAAACATACTTTCGCTCGATATGCTCTGTGCGGAAATATCTCTCGGCTCACTTCCGGCATATACCGCAAGATTATCCATATCTATATATCCAAAATCGGTTCCGCCGTCAACATACATTCTCAATACCGAAATAACGTTAAAATTATCATTAAACGATTTTCCGCCGGCAACTTTTTCAAAATCAATATAAAAATCGTAAGTATGCTTTGAAAAATCAAGCATCAGACTTACCTTGTGCCATGAATTTTTAGAAAAGCTCCCCGACGAGCCGCCTCCGATGACAACTCCGTTCTTAACGGAAATTACACCCATCGTAATCTGTGACGCTGCCGAAACGTTGTCACGCAAAATGTAAACAATATTCGGCGACGATTTCTTATATCTCAAATCTGCTTCAATTACAACCTTTTTCGCTGTTTTGCCTACATTTAAGTCAAAATATGCGTCATCTGTACTGTCCTTTGTAAGTCTTATAAAACCGTTGCCGTTCTCCTCGCTCGCAAACTCTATTTTGTTTGTTTTTGCATTCACCGCCATTGAAACGGACGAGGCGCTGTCAAACGTATTTTTATAATAGATTTTCTGCTCCGCTTTACTCTCATCGGGTTCATCATATTCCATAACTCCGTCGTTATACGCACACGACACCTTTTTGTTTATATATTTGTCGCCCGAATAAATTCTTATATTATCAAGATAGAGCGTGCTTTTTGCGCCGACCGAATTTGTGGTAATATTAACTTTTGAAATATCGCCGAGCGCAATATTCATTGATTTTTTTGAAACAATAAGCTTTCCGTCAACCATAATGCTGTAATTTTTCATTATGTTATCGAAAAACACGCTTATCGTTTTAAACTTACTTCCGCGCAAATCGCAAATCGGTTTTTCGTTATCACCTGCACGGAGTATTCCGTTTTCGTCTATTTTAAGCGCCTCATACGTAACCGCCTTTGACGATGTAAGCTCTATTTTTCCGCCGAAAGCCGCTCCCGAAACCCTTGCGTCAAACTGAAAGCAGTACTTATCCTGAGCATTATGGTTTGGAATAAGAAGCATAATATCGTTATCTATATATCCGCATTCAACAGTGTACGACTTGTTTTTTCCGCCGTCGGAGCATACTCTTGCGGTTGTGCTTCCCGATACGGTTACGTAGTCGGACATATCGTTTGTTACCGAATCGTCAAACATTATGTTTACAAGATACGGATTTCCGCCGCCAGCAAGCACGGCAGCGGATTGCATAATCAGTGACGCCGTGCAAAGGATAAGCGCCGTTATTTTTTTGAATTTCATTTACTCATCCTCCCCGTCCGTATAAATCACCGTAAATCTGCTTCCTCCGTAAACCTGCCATGTTACCGTATAGCTTGCGTCCGAGCCGGAATTTAAATAACTCTTTACAGCATTTAAATCAGCCACGGTGAGCTTTTTCTTACTCGTGTTAAACACCAAAACATCTGACGGTATCTTAACGCTTATAAAGTTTTTCGGTGAATAATCGTAAACGCCCTCCGAAACAAGATTGTTTGATATAATAGCGCCTCCGTCCTTCATTGCCCAAACACTTCCAATTTGAAAATGACTTGCCGTGCTTCTGCAATTCGACGGTGATGAACCGGTTGTTGAATTCTTTTTAACACTGCTGCCGACAAATTCAACAACAAGCGCCGTTATCACATTATCTCTAAGATTTACTCTTATAATATCTCCTGCTTCAAGTGAAGCACTTTGATAAAACTTTTCGATTTTTGCGCCGGCTCCTATAATATACTCCGAAAACTTTCCGTTTCTGTATCCCGAAATTGCTGTGACAACATCTCCGTTTTTGTCAAGCTTTTCATATACGCTGTCTACAATAATCATATTGGCATTAATTCTCGCAACCTGATCCATATCGGTTGTATCAACGTGTACCACAATTGCGCCTGCCGTACCGTTTATGCCCACATCATACGCTTCAACAAACGAGCCGTCCGCACTGTCGCCCTCATCAAATGAATATCCTATTTCAAAATCGTCCTCTTTGCCCGTATCTTTCGGGATTTTGAAAATTGTTGCACCCGTTGCATAAAAGTACGGATAAAACCAATTATTTCTGTAATAATACGAATTTGCAAATTTACATCTTGTAAGTCGGTTATCATCTCTTAAGCCGTCAAGCTCCGCATCGGTATATGTATTTTTAACATCCGCCGTATCAATCGCATCTATTTTATGCTCCGAATTTATCAATACACGTATAAGCTGTTCACCCGAAACGGACGCATATACCGAATCGGGTTTTTTCCCCGACACGCCGTCGAGCTTAACTTTATCAGATAGCTTGTATCTTGCTATCTCACCGCGCTGTGTGAACATCTTAAGCGTAATGTCATTTTCATTGTCCTCAGACTTATATGCCTTTATAAGATAAGCATAAATAAATCCCGTATCAAAATAATTTATAGCCACAACTTCGCCCTTTAAGCCGAGATAGAATCCGAACTCTTTTCCGAGCACGACTCTTTTAAGATCGCCTTCCATGAAAAAATCCGCCATATCGCACGAGGTATCTCCAACGGTTATTTTATCCTCGCCAACCGATTTTACGATTCCGGATACTATCTTGCCGAGCATTATAATTCTTCCGACCTCATAATCGGCAGAAGCCGCAAGCGCAATAAACGAGCCTGTTTCTATGCTTCCGAGATTTCCCTCTCTGTCCTCGTCATCGAGCCATACCTTATATACCCCGTCCTCTTTCAGCACCGCCGTATTGTTCGGGTTTGACAAATCACGAAGTATAAGCAAGCGTTTGTCATATGTTTCGACTCTCATGTATTTGTAGCTGTTTATTATAATCACATTATACTCGTTTGTGTTTTTGTTGCTTATAAGCGTTATATCACCGACAAGCTTATCAACATCAGATAAATTGTACTTATAATCGGTTTTGCCGTTTACGATAATATCGCAGCTTTTGTTTATTCTATATTTTTTGTTTGCGGAAAAATCGTGTATTTCACCCGATTTATACTCCAAATCACCGCCTGTGAGCGTAACCTTTTTGTTTTTGTCGGAGCAAACATAAATAATTTTCTCATCACCCGACTTTTTATCATCTTTCAAAAAAGCGATAACTCTCGAGCTGATATATCCGTTAAAATCTCCGTCTGCGGTGTAAAGCTTACCGTCAATCCCGATTGTACCCGAAAGCTCCGAAACACCTCTTGATTTTAACCTGTCAACACCAAGCTCCGTATATTCGTCAGACGTTACAATACCTTTTATTTTTTCAATGTTTTTGTACTTGCCGAGAAATGTTTCGTCACCCTCAACATACTCCTCCAAGCCGTTTTTTGCATATCTGACACTCATAATAGGTGCATTCACGGTATTGTAAAGGATTATAAATGCGTCCTTTTTGCCGATAACCGCACCCCTTTTCGTGTTTTTGAAAATTTCAAGCGACGCCGCACGGCTTACATAACCCGACGGATAACCGCCGTTTGCCTCACACGCCGAGCCGTAACCGAGAGCAGATGTGCACATTTTTGCCGCCTCGTCATATGTAAGCGCATCATCGGGTCTGAACGCTCCGCCGTTTGAAACTATGCCTGCCGCAACGCACCGTGACAACAGCTTATGAAGCTCCGAACCTGCCGTAACGTCCGAAAAACCTATATCTTCACCCGAAAGCATACCTATTTCAAGCAAATCCGCCAGCGCACAGGCAAACTCACCTCTTGTAACCGCTTCAGTATCGGAAATATAATTATCGGCATTTGAAATTGCGCTTATAAGTCCCCATTCTCCGTCCTCGTCCTCAGTGGCAGCGAATACAAAAGACGGAATGGAAATGATAACAGATAATACAAGTAAAATACGTATAAAGCTTTTATTCATTAACCGTACCTGTCCTTTCCGAGCCGACGTTCAAAAATCTGCAAATCATAGCCGCCGCCTCCGAGCGTTTTGCATTCGCTTTTGGCATAAACTCCGAATTATACCCGTTTATTATACCCATACCGCTTAAAGTACCAACTGCATCGGCGGCATACGATGAAATTTCACCGCTGTCTGCAAATGAAGAAATATCGCCTTTTTCTGCCGATTTAAGCGCTCTGTATAAAATAACGGCTGCGTCCTCACGCGTTATAAGCTCATCAGGTCTGAAATTCCCGTCAAATCCGTCTGCCATACCGTTATCCTTTGCGCACGATACGTATTTAAAATACCAGTCACCGTCCGCTACGTCGTTAAAATATCGGTTTGACGTAAGACTCATGCCAAGCGCACATACCGCAAGCTTTATGTATTCCGCCCTCGTAACATAGTTTTCGGGACGGAAAGTGTTATCCTCAAATCCAGATACTATCCCCTTATCGGAAAGTATTTGAACATATTCTCTGCTCCAGTGATTTTCCATATCGAAATATCCGCTATGCGCCGGCTTTTGCTCTGTCGGCTTACTGCCTATTGACGAAACACCGCCTCCCGATGATGACGAACCGCCGCCACCACCGCCTCCGCCGGATGTTTTCTTATCTTCCGCCGACTTAACGGAGCTTTCAAATACTCCTGCAAGAGCCGAATAGCTTGTAGGACTTTTCGAGAACACGCTACGCATTACATCCGTTTTCTTTGTTTCGGAAAGCAGATTGTAGTCTGTCATGTCAAATTCCGCATTTTTGGCACAATCCTCTATTACGGAACGCATTGTCACATAGCTTTCGCTTACAACAACACGTGACATAAGAAGGCATCGCCAGAAAAACAGCCTGCATGACTTTTCGGGAAGACCGCCGCCTAAAAACTCCGCCAGCTTTTTTTCGCACTCGGCTGTAATACCGTCCTTTTCCGTATCATACGAAAAGTCAAAATAATCGCCGTATGACGTAATAACCTTTTTAAAATCCTCTCCGCCCGCCAAAAGAGCAATTGCAGAGGCACAATTTTTCTCGGATAAGAATCCGTCAGCCGTATATCCTCCGTTCGGTTTTACCGCAAACAAAATACGAGCTATATGACCGCAATATTTTAAGCAATCGCTCCCGATACCTACCTTTTCGGCATTATCGGCAAGCACTTTTTCAAGCTCACTCGGAGATTGTGCGGAATTTATATAAACAAGCACGTCCGAAACGTCCTTTTTACTTACATGGTTAAACTCCGCCGTTGCCGTCACTCCGTCGCTCGCCGCATAAACAACATAACTGCCGCTTTTCATATAATCGGGCATGTTAAGCCTTAATGAGATTTTTCCGTTTTCATCACAGGCAAGCTGTTTTGTTATATATTTGTTATCCGATATTTTTTCGGCTGTGATATTCTCGTGACTTTCACCGCTCGGTAAAATCATAACCGTAACCGCACTTTTTGCACTGTCAAAACTGCCGTTTATTTTAACCTCCTCGGTTTGCGAATTATAAACGGTGTACAGCTGTGCGTCCGCAAACACTGTTACTGCCTGACACACAGCCAAAAATGCCGCTGCGGCAATCCTGCCGATACGCATATTCGTATGCCCCCTTCAATTTACTTTTTGCCCGGCGCCCACCACAAGCGCCGAGCGCTTATATACCCTTTAGACATAAATTACTTATTATCCTTAAGCTTTAAGTATCGCTCATAAGCCTTTTGCTGAATTTCCGTTGCCTCGTCAATTCCGAGTTTTTTAAGCTGTGCGTTAAATGCATCTATTTCATTGTCTACGTTTGCACTGCCGAATACCCATTTCTGCGTTGTTTCATCAAGGTACGTTCTAACATCGGTCATAATTTTGTTAAGTCTTTCTTCCTCGTCGTCAATATATGAAAGAATCGGGAACGGATCGGCAAGATAGTTGTTGTCAAGATATAAATCAACACCTTTCTTAGCCGCCGGAACAAGCCACTGCTCCTCATATCTGAAGTCCTGAACGGACGGGAATCCGAGGCACGCTCCTGATTCGTTTAAAATGTCGATAGCCGTCTTGTCGCCGTGAACAACCCAATCCTTAAATTTCGGATAGTCGCCTTCCATATCGTAATGCTTGCCCTCTATTCCGAAATTCGAATAACGCTGTCCTTGTTCGGAGAACATATAGTCGATAAATCTTATTCCGACTTCCTTTTTCTCCGAGCTTGAAGCTATTGCAATTCCGGCATATGTTGTGCGGTCACGGCTTGTGTATTCCTTGCCGTTCGGCGGTGCAATTGCTTCTATATCAAAACCGGGTACGGTATCTTTTAAAATCGTGTTAAACTGCGCCGTTGAGCCGAACCAGTCATGAGTAGAGCCGCCTAAATTTTCTCCCAACAGCTTATCACGTGACTTGCTGCCTCTTGTGTATATTTCCTTGTCAATAAGTCCCTCCGCATACCACTTTGAAATATTCTCATATGCGGTTTTGAACTCGGGAGTTGTCGGACCGTAAACAACCTTGCCGTCCCTTAATTCCCAATTCTGAATCGTATTGAACAAAAGCACAAGATGATCTACGCCCGGAAAACGTGAAAAATACGGAACCTCGTCCTTTTGACCGTTGCCGTTCGGGTCGCCGTCACGAAAAGCCTTTAATACGTTATAGTACTCCTCCACCGACGTCGGTGATTTCAGTCCGAGCTTGTCAAGCCAGTCCTGACGGATAAACCACCCCGACGCAACCGTTCGTGGATTTACACCGGTAAGGAAATAGATTTTCCCGTCAGATGCCGTAACATAAGCACGCACATCGGGGTCGTCAAGCTGTTTTTGAATATTCGGCGCAAATTTGTCGATTAAATCGTTTAACGACTCAAATGCACCCTCCATGCCATACTTCGGAAACGCTTGCTTTGCCTTATTGTAAATAACAAGGTCGGGAAGGTCACCGCTCGCCATAAGCGTGTTAAAAGCAGTGTCCTCATCTGACGCACTCTTTGAAGAAACGGTATGCAGCGTTACATTTGTTTTCTTTGCAATATTCTGCCAAACCTCAAGGTCCTCAAGATGCTTGTCGCCCGATGAAATCATGAATAAATCAAGCGTTGCCGGCTCCTCGCAGATTTTATCTCCAGAACCGAGCGGAGTTGTCTTTGCCCCCGAATCTCCGCCCTTGCCGCACCCTGCCGCCGAAAGCGCAAGAATAAGCGATATACCCATTGCCGTTTTTCTCAAAACATTCTTTTTAACCATTTCTTTACTTCCTTTCTCTTTTTTATAACTTTTTTTAAATAATTACCCTAATTATAGAATCATCCCTTTACCGAACCCAGCATAATCCCTTTGACAAAATATTTCTGAATAAACGGATAAAGTATCATCATCGGCACTATTGAAAACACCATCGTTGCATACATAACCGTTTCCTCCGATAATGTATTTGAAGTATCCTGTGCGCCGAACGACATATTTTCGCCATGTCCGCTCATGTCAACGACAAGCTTTTTAAGTACAACCTGAAGCGGTATTTTTTTGTCGTCCGTCAGCAAAATCATCGACCATAAATAACCGTTCCACCTCGATACCGCATAGAAAAGTCCTATTGTTGCAAGCGACGGTGCGGCAAGCGGAAGCATTATTTTACAAAGTATGTATATATCGCTTGCACCGTCTATTTTTGCCGCCTCCTCAAGCGCTTCCGGTATTCCGGCAAAGTACGTACGAAGAAGAATAAAGTTATATGTTCCGCACGCAAAACCGAAAATAATCGACGCTCTTGTGTTTAAAAGTCCGTAATCGCGGAATGTAAGATAAAGCGGAATTGTACCTGCCGAAAACCACATTGTAAACACAATAAGCATATTTATAATTCTTCTGCCGGCAAGCCTTTTTTTAGACAGCGGATAAGCGCCGCAAATTGTAAAGACAAGATTTACCGCCGTTCCGAATATCATATAGTAAAATGAGTTCAGATACGAAAGCCAAACGCCGTCACGATGTATTATCTTGTTGTATGCATTAAGCGTAAATCCCTTTGGCGAAAACCATACCTGTCCCATATTAACGTAATCCGCACCGCTAACCGACGCCACGAATACGTACCATATCGGATAAACGCATATAATCGCTATCAAAGCTAAAACTGTGTAATTTATAATATTGAAAAAAATTCTTCCCTTAGTAAGCTTCACTTCATTTACCCCCTTACCATAATCCCATGTCGTTTACCTTATTGCTTATCTTGTTTGCAAGCGCAACAAGTGCAAATCCCACAACGGAATTAAAGAAGCTGACTGCTGTTGACAAGCTGTAATTTGCCTGTTCGATACCCATTCTGTACACATATGTGCTGATTGTATCTGCCGTTTCATACGTTGCGGGCTGATAAAGAAGAATAATCATTTCATAGCCGACATTTAATATATTTCCTATCTGTATTATAAACAGCGTTACAATCGTCGGCAAAAGTCCGGGCAAGGTTATGTGCCACGTTTGACAAATCCGTCCGCCGCCGTCGATTTTGCACGCCTCGTAAAGCTCCTGGTCAATCCCCGAAAGCGCAGCTATGTAAACAATTGAATTGTAGCCGAGCCCCGTCCATATTCCCTGCGTTATGTAAATCGTCCTGAACCATTCGGGCTTTGTAAGAAAATATATCTTCTCACCGCCAAGCTTGTCGATTAAAATATTAACAACCCCGTTTGTCGGAGCAAGAAACAGCGTAATCATTCCCGCAATTACAACCGTAGATATAAAATACGGCAAATACGACATCGTCTGCACCGTGCTTTTAAATCTTTTAAATCCCACCTCGTTTAGCATAAGTGCAAATATAATCGGTGCCGGGAATCCTATAAGCAGCTGATAAAAGCTTATCAAAAGCGTATTTTTAAATGTTCTTCCGAAATATTCGCTCGTAAAGAAATCTTTAAAATGCTTAAGTCCGACCCACTCGCTGCCGAGTATTCCTTTATACACGCTGTAATCTTTAAAAGCTATTACCATACCACCCATCGGTCTGAAAACGAATAGGATATAATAAAGCAAAAACGGAATTAAGAGAATATACAGCTGTCTGTCCGCCCAAAGTCTGCCGACGTTTATTCTCCGCGCTGAAGATGAATACAGGTTACCTTTTCGTTTTTTCAATTCAAACACCCTTTCATACCACATCTGTTTGCAAATACATAATATCATTTTTTCTGCCGATAATCAATATACAATATCAATTTTCGATATACATTTTATATACAAACATCGGTTTTATGCGGTTTTCGGAGTATACAAAAAGAACACTGTCCGATGTGCGACTGTGTTCTTTTTGAAAGTTTTATTTCATTTTCAGATACTCTCCCGGAGAAATCCCCTCATTTTTCTTAAACATTCTTATAAAGCTGACAACATTATTATAGCCAAGACTTGCCGCCAGGTCTTTAATTAAAATATTCTTGTTTTCATCCATCATCTGCTTTGCCTTTTTTATTCGTGCGTCATTTAAGTACGACTTAAAGCTTGTGTTGTAATTATCCCTCAAAAGCCTTGAAATATAGCTCGGCGAAATACCGAATTTGTCCGAAACATCTGAAACGGAAACATCGTTTTGAAGATTTGAGTCTATATATTCTATAATATCATCCGCAAGATTTGACGAGTTTACGGTTTTGTTCTTGGCGGCATAATCAATAATCATCTCCATTATCTGCTTTATAACCGTAAATACTTCACCTGTGTCCGACGCATGATTTATTTCACGCACAATGCTCACCTGAGAGCCGAATATTTCCTCCTCGCACGTGTCAAGCTTTGCAAGTATCCTCTTTATCGTAACAATCATTGCATATTTAAACACGTCAAGATTTTCTCCGAACGTTTCCTCGGACGCCGAAAAAATATTTTTAAGACAGTAAAGAGCCTTTGTTTCCTCGCCGTTTACAACATAGTCCGCAAGCATTGACTCGGTTTCCGACGGATATACGTTATCATTTTTACCCGTCTGCCTTATATCGCTGTCCGTTATAATATCCCTTTTGTTTGTAAGACTCTTATTATCAAGTCCTCCCGAAAGAAAATGA
Source organism: uncultured Clostridia bacterium (assembly GCA_934486495.1). Taxonomy (GTDB): domain Bacteria; phylum Bacillota; class Clostridia; order UBA1381; family UBA1381; genus RGIG9115. Next base: position 11,506 of record CAKSPW010000016.1, on the reverse strand, counting down.
TAAACGTCCGACAGCTTTCTGTCCTCTCCCGATTCGGAAATTGCCGCATTAATCGGTATTCCGAGCGAGCATCTTACATAATCGACATCCTCAAGAATTGTTTTTTTCTCCGTTTTCGACTTGTCGCATATGAGAACGTAGCGAGTTTCCGATATACAGCAAAGAGCGGCTCCGTCATATTCCGAAAATCTTTCCTTAAGGCTTTCATATATGCCGCCGACACCGTCGCCGTTTATACGCTCGTCCTTGTCAATATCCATTATAACAACAATGCATTCACCCGTTATGAATGAAAATCCGTTTTCCCTTGCCTCGTCCGACAGACCCTCACCCCATATAAAACCGTTGAGAACATCAAACAAAAATCTGTTTTTTATAATGTTGGTTTGATTTTCTATGGATTTTTTCATGTTGCTGTTGTTTTCCATTATATCGTCTATCCTGTCGCCGATCGCCTCAAACTCATCCACACCCGTAACCGAGTTCATTCCAAGCTTCGAGAAAATATCTCTTAAAGGATAATATGAATATTTTGCAAGCATAAGCGCAATCGCCGCCGCACACATAACAAGCATTATACACAAAAGCACGATAAATGCGATATTCGAATCATTCCGCACCTTAAAGCACTTTACATATATCATATCATTTTGACTGTCCGATAACGTGAAAAAGCACGACGCTGTACCCCTAACGTCAATATATTCAATCTCACCCGGCTCGCTGAACGAATAATTTCCTGTAAGCACGGCATTTGCATACTCCTCATCGTAATCGGAGAAAATATATTTATAACCGTTATTGCATATAAACTTTATGTTGTCGTTATTAAAAACCATTATGTAATAAACGGAATTTGCGTCTTCAAAATCCTTTTTATAAATTACCGACACCTTATCGGCAAGTGTATCGGACGGAATTATATACGATTTTTCGTTTGCTCCGTCAAGACCGGACGCCGCCTTAAACACGTCAATTCCGCTTGAATCCATAAAGCTTTTTACCGTTTCGGTTTCTCCGTCGCCCGTTATTATTATATCGTCTGACAGCCTTGTCATTGCAATGTTTAAATTATATCCCGCAAAATCGGTTTGTATGCGCATAAGCGTACGGCTAAGCTCGTACATCTTCTGAAAATTCATTCCGGAATATCCGTCAATTCTTTCATGTGCATACTCGTTTGTTACGGAGTCCTTTGACACAAGCTCACATATCATATCGGTCGTGTCAAAAACTATATCGGTATCTCTTTTAAACTTTTCAAGCTGCATTGTTTTGTTTGCAAATTCCTCATAGCTTTCGTCCGCTCCGCTTCTTAAGCTGACGGTATATGCCGCAGCAAGAAAAATTACGGCAAGCAAAATAAAGTATGTCAGAAACATTTTCTTGAAATACTTTGGAGATTTTCTGTATAAATTCTGTATTGCTCTTGCGTTTACGCTTTTGTTTTTATACACCATCTTTTTATGCCCCGTTTAAATTTTTGTAAACTAATAATACCACACAATTTTAAAATAATCAATATTAAAAATAAAATTCTCACAAATTGAAATAACAGCAATCATCCCAATTTGTGAGAAAAAATCATCTTTATTTAAGCTCATCGAGGGACTTAAATTCATAACCCTGTCTGCGAGCTTCATCTATAATCCTGCCAAGTGCTTCATCGTTATCCTTTGAAACGGCGTGCAAAAGAATAATTGCTCCGTCATGGAAATAAGGTACAACCTGTGAGAAAGCATAATCGCCGCCCTTTATATTGTCCCTTTCCCAATCCCTGTATGCAAAGCTCCAAAAAATCGTTTTGTAACCCATATCGGAGGCAATGTTTAAAAGCCTTTCGCTGTATTCTCCCTCCGGAGGACGCATATACGTCATATGACTTCCGAACAAGGCAAAAAACTCATCGTCAAGCGTTTTAAGCTCACTTATAACCGTCTGTAAATCCGACTTTGCGAGATTCGGGTGATTTACCGTATGATTGCCGACAATATGCCCCTCGTTTACCATGCGTCCGACAAGCTCCCTCTCGCTTTTTAAGTAATGCCCCGTAATGAAAAAAGCGGCAGGAACACTCTTTTCTTTCAGCGTATCGAGAATTGATGCACTGCACCCGTTTTCGTACCCCTCATCAAACGTAAGATACATCACCTTACCGCCGGAATTATCCATGTAGTACGTATTTGTCGCTGCGAACAGGTCAACAGTTTTTTTGTCTATATCGGGCGGTGCTCCCTTATTTTTCTTAAATCCCCACCCTATGTGATTGCCACTGAATGATGAATAATCATTTTTTGAAACATCAAAATTCATCTCCTGCGCTTTATCAGCAGTTTCCTTTACAACAGACGCCGTTTTTTCTCCGAAATCGTCATTGCCCGCATTATATATTACACCGAATACGGCTGTAAGCACAACGGCGCACAAAATCGGAATTTTATTTTTAATCATTTCTGTAATCATTCCCTTCCGTGCCGTAAGACACATACTCTCTAAAAAAACAATTTTTACTTGCATTGTATATATTATGAAGCACCTTTGCTGATTATTACTTTACTTCATAAAATTGCAACACAAAAATAATATTTTTTTTTTAAATTAATGTTGAAATTTGCGAAAATATAGTGTATAATAAATATAGAATTTGCAAATGGGAGTGTGTAAATTGGCAGATAATGAGAGAAAACGATTGGATGAAATAAGAAGAAGAAAGCAAGCTCGCCAACGCGGCAGAAGAATACGTCTGGCTATTGTTATAGCGGTATTTGTTGCGGTATTGGCTGTAATTGTTATGCTTGTAAAGGGTATAGCTTCATTTGTCGCACACAACCGGCCGACACCGACGCCGACCCCTGTTGCAATAGTTTCGCAAAGCGGTACACCCGAAAATACGGAAAGTACAGAAAACACAAAAAATACGGAAGCGCCGAGCGGTGAAAATCCGACTGAAACGGTACAGCCGGAGCCGCAAAACACACTTCCGCCCGCAAGTGAGGAAAATGATATATTAAAGATATTTGAAAAAAATCCGACCGATAAAAAAGTTTGCTATCTCACATTTGACGACGGTCCGAATAATTCTATAACTCCTCGTATTTTGGACACGCTCAGAAAATACGGTATTAAAGCAACGTTTTTCCAGGTAGGCTCACTTATAAAAGAGAATACGGATATGGCACGCCGTGTTTATGAGGAAGGACATCTAATAGCAGGTCACTCATATACTCACACATATTCAAAGCTGTATGCAACGGCAGAGTCTTTTACCGATGAAATTAACAGTTGTGAGGCGGAAATAAAAAATGTTGTCGGCGATGACTTCTTCCCTCTTATAAGATTTCCGGGCGGCAGCTTTAATGCGGGAACTTACGGTGAGAGAAAGCAGCAATATAAGAGTGTTTTAGCTCAAATGGGTTATTATCACTGCGATTGGAACGCACTAAACGGTGATGCGGAGGGCGGTTCAAAATCGGTAGAACAGCTTGTTGAGCGTGTAAAATCTTCATCAAAGAACAAAAACAAGGTTGTTATTCTTATGCATGACGCCGCAAACAAGAAAAACACCGCCGAGGCTCTGCCGCAAATTATCGAGTATTTTATATCTGAGGGATATACGTTCTCAAGACTTGATAAGCCGATATACTAAAGGAATGTAAAAAACTTCGGAACGCAAGAAAAGCCTTGATTCCAAAGCTTTTTCCTATACACTTAAAAAAACTAAGGCTGTTTAAAAAAGTCAATTGACCTTTTTAAACAGCCATTTTTTGATATACTCTTTTGCGGTTTTAAGTCCTGATTGCCTGTTTAAATAATTTAATCATTCGAGAAAATCTTCGGGATTTACATATTCTCCGTCACGTATCACCTCAAAATGTATATGCGGCTGAGTTGTGTTTTCGCCCAACGAATATGTGCCGACATGGGCGATGAAATCACCTCTTTTAAGCTCCGTTCCGACATTGAGATTTTCCGTATCGTCAAGATTTGCATAAACTGTTTTAAATCCGTTTTCATGGTCTAAAACAACCGTTTTACCGAGTGTTCCGTCATAAATATCACAAATAACACCGTCTGCTGCCGCCGTAACGTCACTGTCACCTGCCGACGCAATATCAACGCCGTTATGTGTTCTGAAATCCTCCATTACGCTGTCGTAAAAAAGCGTGTCACCCGAAAATCCGCAGCAAATTTCACCCTCGGCAGGCATTGAAAACTTAGGCTGCTTTGCAATAGATACCGACTCTACCGTATCACCGTCATAAAAGCTTTCGTCCTCGCCGTTTTCTATAACATCGACACTCTCCTCTGCCGCTTTTGTCGGCTTTGGTGTGCTCACGGCTACCTCCTTCGGCGCTTGTGCCGCAACAGCCTCACTCGGCTTTTGGGGCGGAAGTGTAGGCATTACGGCATCCGTCACCGTTTTTGCCTTTTCGGTTGCCTCGGCAATATGAATCTTCTCGCTCCTTTTTGTGTTTATAAAGCCTACCGTACCTATTGCGGCAATACAACAGCACAGTGCAATATAAAATCCGACTCCGCCCGATTTTTTCTTGTTATCCTTGTTCACTTTAAAATCATTCCTTTCCCTGTTTCTTTTATCATTTTTTCCCGATAATCTAAATTTTATACACAAAATGAAATTTTTAAATCGGCATTTTGCACTATTATTTCTTATTATTGAACGAATTATAAATAAAATATTAAAATTTCTCTGTGGCTATTCCCAAAACGAGATTTATATAGTATAATATAATAACAGAATATTAGGGGAAAGTGCGTCATTCGCACAGTATATCAATATGAAAATAGAAAAGGTTGAAAATCAAAAAATAAAGGTCACGCTGTCTGAAAGCGACCTTATGTATTATAATTTAAATCCTAAGGAAATTACAAGAAACTCGCCCGAGCTTCACAGATTTTTGTTTCAGATAATGGAAAATGTAAAAAAACAGACGGGTTTTAATCCGTATTGCGGTCAGGTTGCCGTTGAGGCGGTAAGCTCCGAAAAGGGAATTACACTTCTTATTTCACGCATTTCGCCTGCCGTTAATAAAGATAAGCTTAAAAAAATCAAGGTATCAACATCAAAAAGAGTTATGATAAAAAACCGATACCTGTTTGAAAGCTTTGATAACCTTTGCGGTGCGCTTTGTGCGCTTGACGAGGGTATTCTCGAAAAATGCACTCTTTACAGCTATAACGATGGCTGGTATTTTATACTCGGCAACTGCACCGGATTTGACAGACAGCATTGCATTTTGTCGGAATATTGCACTAATTTCGGCGGTATAGTCTGCACAGAACCGTTTTTAAGCGAGCACGGTAAGCTTATTGCAAGCGGAAAATCGCTTTTATCAATGGTTAAGGGTATAAAGGAGCTTGAAAAATGAGAATACTCGGTATAGATTACGGTGACAGCCGTGTCGGTACTGCCGTTTCCGACCCTTTGGGGCTTACGGCGCAGGGTATCGGCACAATAAAAAACAAGGGTATGGACAATCTTGTATGCGAGCTTTCAAAGCTTATAGACAAATACAACCCGGAAAAAATCGTTATCGGTCTGCCCAAAAACATGGACGGCACAATAGGCTTTCGTGGTGAGGAATCATATAAGCTCAAAAGCAGACTTGAGGAGATTTTTGCAGGCGAGATTGTCTTATGGGACGAGCGCTTGTCAACCGTCAGTGCGGCAGGATTTTTAAACGAAACAAACACCCGAGGAAAAAGCAGAAAAAAGATAATCGACACCGTTGCGGCGGAAATTATTCTTGAAAACTACATGATGTCACTAAAAAAATAAATATATTGTTATTTTTTTGATTTCGGCTTGAATATTACGGCGGCTAAAAAACCGAAAACGAGTGCGGCGGTTATTCCGCCTGCGGCAGCGGTAAGGCCGCCGGTAAAAATTCCAATTGCGCCGTATTCTGAAACCGCCTTTTGAGCACCCTTGCAAAGCAAACATCCAAACCCGGTAAGAGGTACGCTTGCACCCGCTCCGGCAAAGTCGATAAGCTTCTCGTAAAATCCGAAAAGCTGAATAAACGCACCCGCCATAACGAATGCAACAAGTATTCTTGCCGGCGTCAACTTCGTTTTGTCTATCAAAATCTGACCGATAACGCAAATCAGTCCTCCCACAACAAACGCTTTTAAATAATCCATCTCAAACCTCCGTATTTTCAATAATAACAGCGTGTGCAATTGCCGGTATGCTTTCGCCCTGTAAAATCACAGTCGGATTCATCAGCGCACCTGTCGCCATTGCGATAATTCTTTTAAATTTTCCGTTTTTCATCTGCGGCAAAATATGACCGCACAGTACGCTTGCCATACATCCGCAGCCGCTTGCGCCGGAGTGTACGTCCTGTTTTTCAATATCAAAAAGCATTTTACCGCAGTCGTGATGATTACGGCAGATGTCTATGCCATAGTCCATCAGCTTATCAAGCAATATTTCACTTCCTATAACACCGAGGTCGCCGGTAAAAATTCCGTCAAAATCACTCGGCTTGTAATCTGTTTGCCTAAACAATCTCAAAAGCGTATCAACAGCGGCAGGAGCCATTGCACTGCCCATATTGCTTATATCCGTTATACCCATATCAACTATTTTCCCGGGCATAATATATGTTATCCGAGGTCCCTCACCGTTTGCCGATACAACAGCACACCCGGCAGCCGTTGCCGTCCACTGTGCCGTAGGCGGACGCTGACCTCCGTATTCGAGCGGATACCTAAACTGCTTTTCGGCTGAGCAAAAGTGACTCGACGTCAACGCAAGTGAATTTTTGCTGTACCCCGCCGATGTAAACACAGCCGCCAGCGACAGCGCCTCCGTCATTGTCGAACAAGCTCCGTACAACCCGAAAAACGGTATATTAAAATCCCTCACACCGTAATGAGTAGCAACACATTGGTTGATTAAATCCCCGGCAAAAACATAATCAATATCATCTGCGCCGAGATGCGCCTTATTCATTGCCAGAGCTGCCGTTTCCTTTTGCAGTCTGCTCTCTGCCGCCTCCCACGTTTTTTCTCCGAATCGGTCGTCCGTCAATATCATATCAAACGAATCTTTAAGCGGTCCCTCCCCCTCCTTCGCACCTACAATCGCCGCACTTGACGTAATATACACAGGCTTTTTAAGCTTTATTCCCGATTTATTTTTCATGCGCTCACTTCCTTCTTTTGTATTATTTCTTGTTTTTTTTATTTTATTCAGAAAAACCTATTAAATAGGTGCGTTTATTTTGTGCATATGGGAGAAAAGAATTGAATTGTCTTGAAAAAAGCGGGATTTGGTGGTAAAATGGAACAAAGGAGTGTTTTTAATGTATACTGATGAATTTTCAGATATGATTAGGGAATGTAACAAAATTGTATTCTTCGGCGGAGCTGGAGTATCGACAGAAAGCGGAGTAAAGGATTACAGAAGCGAGGACGGTTTATATAATTCCGTAAAGGAATTCGGATTTTCGCCAGAGGAAATACTTAGTCACTCTTTCTTTTTTAAAAAACCCCATGTGTTTTATGATTTTTACCGAAAATACTTTATATCCGACGCCAAGCCGAACGGTGCGCACAAATCGCTTGCAAAGCTTGAGGAAATAGGAAAGCTGACAGCCATAATCACTCAAAACATAGACGGACTTCATCAGGCGGCAGGCAGTAAAAATGTTATAGAGCTTCACGGAAACGCAAGTCGGTTCAGCTGCCCGAAATGCGGTATAAGCGCCGACTATGCGATAGATGATATAAAAGAAGGAAATCTTCCCGAATGCAGACGCTGCGGAGCAATTCTAAAGCCAAAAGTCGTTCTCTACGGAGAAATGCTCTACGACGGAGTTGCGCAAAAAGCTATCGATTCTGTTACTAATGCCGATATGCTCATTGTCGGAGGAACATCGCTTTCGGTCTATCCTGCGGCATCGTTTGTAGATTATTTCAGAGGAAAATATATCGTAATTATAAATAAAATGCAAACAAACTACGATAACAGAGCCAATCTTGTAGTTCGTGAAAATATAGGCGAATTTTTTGAAAAGGTAATGAAGAAGATTTAAGAGGTGACACGTTTTGAAAATATCAACACGAGGAAGATATGCGCTCAGAGTCATGATTGACCTTGCCGAGCATAACAGCGGAGAATTTATTCCGCTTTCGGATATTGCACAAAGACAGAATATATCCGAAAAATATCTCGAAAGCATTATAAGCATTTTAAGCAAAAGCGCAATCGTTTCCGGCAGACGGGGAAAAGGCGGCGGCTATAAGCTCTCCCGAGCGCCCGAAAACTATACAATAGGTGAAATTCTGCGCCTTACGGAAGGCTCACTCTCCCCTGTTTCATGCGTTGACGGCGAATTTTGCGCAAAAAAATCCGAATGTAAAACCTATCCCGTCTGGAAAGGACTTGCAAAGGTAATAAACGAATATCTCGACGGAGTAACAATTGCCGATTTGAGCAATACGAACGGCGAGTTTAATTATATCATTTGATAAAAAAATATTTTTTTGCGAAAAAAGCATTGTAAATTATATTAAAGTATGATATAATCATATGCGGTTTGTAAAGCAGGAATTAATTTCATGAATATTATTATTCGTTCTGCGCAAAATAAGGCTGTAATACGGATTTGTATTACGATCTGAATTCAGAAAAATTAATTCCGAGGAGGCTCTTGAACATGAGCAAAAAAGCTAATGAAAGTATTAAATGTACGGTGCAACAATGCGCCCATCACTGTGATGACTGCGATTGCTGCACGCTAAGCTCGATAAACATCGGAACACACGAGATGAATCCGACAATGGCAGAATGTACCGACTGTAATTCATTTCAGTTAAAGAAATAACTTTTCATTTTATCTTGAATACGCTTCAAGGCAGATTGAAAATAAGCAGTGTATACGGCTTATAATAAAGCAGGGGCGGCGCCGCCTCTGTTTTGATACATAACGGAGGTGACGCATGAAAAAGCTATACGGCATACTAAGCATACTTAAAGTTCTCGCTGTGCTTACAATTATTTTTTTCATACCTTTTTCATCGTTTTTTTACATATTGTTTTTAATGTGCGGCATGGCGCTGTACGAGAGCGGCACGGCTATGGTAAAATTAAGAGCCGCAACGCTGTACTCCCCGTCCGCAAACGTATTACTTGAAAATGTTTTTACAAACGGCCCCTGATTTTATTTTCAGAATCAAACGAAAATAAAAAACAGGAGTGATTTAATTTGAAAAAAACATTTGAACAAAGAGCTAAGGATTTGTGGAACTACTTCACACTATACGAAAAAATATGGTTTTTCAGCATACTGATTTTGGCTGTAATTTTCGCTTTCTTATTTCCGGAGGAGGACGTAAACGGCGTAAACGGTTCGCTTATTATGGGTCTTTATCTTGCGGATACGTTTTTAAATATTCTCTGCGAGCTTCTTATTTCAAAGCAAAGCAAGTGGAATTTTATAGTTTCGGTTTTTGTTGAGATAACGGAAATACTTATATGTGTTGTGCTTTCATACAGATTTGCAACAATGGCGTCAACACTGTTTTTCTGGCTGCCGATAGATATCATAAGCTTTGTAAATTGGCATAAGCACCCCGACCGTCAGGACGATGAATTAACTCAGGTAAGAAAGCTCAGCGGCTTAACCGAGATTGCGATTATTTTGGGTATCGTACTATGGACTGTCGGTGTCGGATACTTTTTAACAACGCTTGAGATAGGAACAGATCTTTTCGGCGGAAACGAAACGCTTGAAAATATTGTATGCTATCTTGACGCGTGTGCTTCGGCAGTCGGCATAGCAAACGGAATATTTATTCTTTTAAGATACAGAGAACAGTGGATTGCATGGTACATATGCTCACTTTTGGAAGCGGCAATAAATATTCTTTCGGGTCAGTACGTGCTTCTTGTTCTTAAGGTGGGATATCTCACAAATACAACCTACGGCTATATCAAATGGACAAAATATATTAAAACACATAAGAAGGAAAAGGAAAATCTTCTTTCTATGTAATTTGGAGAGTGCATAATGAAAAACGGCGATGTTATCAGAATTGAAATTACGGATGTGACAAACGAGGCAATGGGCGTCGGTCACTTTGATAAAATGGCAATATTTGTTCCGCGCAGTGTACGCGGCGATGTTCTTGATGTTGAGATAACAAAGCTTAAAAAGAATTATGCATATGCAAAGATAAAAAACATAGTTTCCAAATCGGACAAACGCTGTAAGCCGCCGTGTGACGCATACAAGCAGTGCGGCGGCTGTCAGCTTATGCATATGACATATGATGAACAGCTTGAACTGAAAAAACAGTTCATTTTTAATTCGCTTACAAGGCTCGGCGGTTTTAAAAATCTTCCCGAAATACATATGCTGCCGGCAAGCAATGCTTTCGGCTACCGCAACAAAATGGTATTCCCCGTCGGGAAAGAAAAAAACGAATATGTATGCGGTTTTTATAAAATCAAAAGCCATGATATTGTACCGCTCAATCTTTGTCCGCTCGGAATTAATTCGGGTGAAAAAATCATTGCCGCACTTATTAAATATATTAAAGAATGCGGCGAAAGTGCATACGATGAAAAAAATCATACCGGAACAGTGAGAAGACTTTTTATAAGATGCGCCGTCAAAACCGGTGAAACAATGGTAGTCATATCTTCAAACTCCGACAGGCTTAAAGACGAAAAACGTTTATGCAAACTTATAAAAGATGCAGAGCCGTCGGTTTGCTCGATTATTTTAAACATACACAAAGAAAAAACAAATCTCGTGCTCGGACGTGAAAACAGAACTCTTTTCGGGGCTCCCGTAATTAACGAACAGCTTTGCGGATTTGACTATGAAATATCGCCAAACAGCTTTTTTCAGGTTAATCCGACTCAAACGGAAAAGCTTTACAATAAGGCGATAGAATTTGCCGACTTAAACGATGGCGATACCATTCTTGACCTCTATTGCGGCATAGGTACAATTTCTCTTGCAGCGTCAAGACTTGCAAAAAAAGTTATCGGTGTTGAAATAGTACCGGACGCAATTGAAAACGCAAAAAAGAACGCTCAGCGTAACGGAGTTGAAAACTGCACCTTTTACGTCGGCGACGCACAAACTGTTGTACCTCGCCTTTTAAAAGACGGCGCACCGCCCGATAAGGTTATCCTCGACCCTCCGAGAAAAGGCAGTGATGAGGTGACTTTGGCGAGCATTTGTGCCGCAAAGCCGAAAAAAATTGTGTATGTGTCGTGTAACCCCTCCACCCTCGCCCGTGACCTTGAATATCTGTGTAAAAATGAATATCAAATAAGTAAAATCTTCGGCGTTGATATGTTCGCAAATACCGTTCATGTGGAGACGGTTGTTCTTTTGTCCCAACTGAAACAAAAGCCGGATGATTACATTAATGTCACGATTTAACTTGATGATATGGATATAACATCTGCAGAGACTAAGGCTACATATGATGAGATAAAGAAGTATGTGGCTGAACA
>CAKSPW010000015.1 GCA_934486495.1 uncultured Clostridia bacterium | reverse complement strand
GGCAGTAGCATTCGAGCTTTCCGTCTATGCATACTCTGTTATCCTCCGAAACGGCATTTACGGCGGAGGGCTTTGCTATAAGATTATATATTCCGGCAAGCTTCGGTGCGGCGGAGGTTTTTTGTATTACTTCTCTTATCGATACACTCGATACGGCAGATGATGTGACGGCCTCTATTTCTCGTTTGTCACATTCGCATTTGAATTCGCCGCCCGGTGCAAAGCAGTCGGATATATATTCTGTATTCATTTTGTCATATGCGTACAGTTTGGCGCAGACTATAACCTCCGTGTAAATAATTCTTACATCGCCGTCCGAGTCGTTTTCCGTATGATATGTCACTTCACCGCACGATAAATCCAAATCGCAAACAGTGTCTTCGGTTATTCCGTTAAGGTCGATTATCTCCGTAAACGGTATTTCAAAATCGGAATGTCTTATTTGACGGGCGCTGTCTCGGTAAAGAGCGCATATGCAGCACGTACCTTTTATAACGACTCTGTCATTTATAGCCTTGTACTCCTTGTCACAGACTGATACGTCAAGCTTTAAAATTTTATCAATAGAGGCTTGCCCCGACGGCAGCTCAAGGCTTTCCCGAACGAGAAACTGCGTGTCCTTAAATCCGACAAAGCATGATGCGCAAAGGTTTTTCTTTTTTGTTTCAATCAAAAGCTCTTCATCGGCGTCGCACGAAATGTCAATATCCTCTGCCGACAGTATTTCGTATGATAATGAAACGTTCGTTTTAATCTTTACCTTTCTGCTGTTAATAAGCTGAAAGTCTGCACGGGTAATATCTGCCGATAAGTCGGGAATAGCTCCGTCGGATAAATTTTTGCTGTTCATAACGTGAGTAAAATCAAATTTTGCCGATATACTTTCGAGCAACTCGTCTTTGTCTTCGGGGATGTAGAGAATTTTTAAATCAACAACTCCCTCGCACGTCAGCTTTTCACCCGTAACTTCGCTTGAGGTTATGTATGCATTCCCGTCAACTCTCAGAATTTTCAGGATATCCGGCATAACGTCGGGTACAATTATATCGCCGTCGGCACTCACCTCCGCACAGCCTTTTTGAAGACACGTACAGGCTTTGAGTGTCTTTTTTATAAAATCCATATTTTTTCCTCCTTCTGCAATGTGGTTTTATAATAGCTATGATTTTTTTGCATGATATATGACAGCTTTGATCAAAATAAATATGTATCAAAATCACAATTCTATTGTAAAATTTGACGATAAATACACATATATTCGCAAATATCGGTGCTTATGTGAACTAATTGTTAGAAATTTTTAAAATATTTTATTTTGTCTTTACATTCCAAATTTTTTTTGATATAATTAGTTGTATATAAGTTATTCAATAATACAGAAGGGGATTTGACTGATGTTAAAGAAACGGTTAATTATTTGCGCTGTTGCGGCAGGGCTTCTCACAGGCAATATAACGGCTTTCGCCGATGAACCGTGTGACTATGACTATTTTATTGATAACATGGTGCGCATGAGATATGAACTCGGCGCAGAAGATAAAAATTTGGATATTCCCGAGGGTTACTCATCATACAGCAAGGCTCTTTTAAATGCCGCCTCAAAAGGTGTTGTATCGTTTGACGAGCTTGATAAGCTGACGGGAATAGTAACCAAACAAGATGCTTTCAGAATACTTTATGAAATACTTACGCAAATCGATCCGCAGTATAAAATAAGCGATAAGGATGCGGAAAAAATACTCAATACCTGTTATGATAACGCATATCTTAAGGAAGAAAACAAGGTAGCTTATGCGTCTATGATTCGTCACGGTATAGTCGGCACAAGAGGACTTACCGATCCTGATAAGGTTTTGACGAAGGATTCTCTTGAAATTATCAAAAAACGTGTATGTGCGCTTTTTGAAAAAAAACTTCCGATTACAATAGGAACGAAAAAAATCTGTATCGGCAGCTCCGTAAACGAGCTTGAAAACAATTTCGGCTTGCCGGACAGAATAGATAAAAACAAATACGGCTTTGAATGGTACGTTTACAACAGCAGATATTCGGAGTTCATTATGATCGGCGTTCATGACGATGTTGTATGCGCATACTTTACAAACGCGTCGGAATTTGAATTTGACGGTCTTACAAAGGGCATTACCAAACCGTATAAAACAGCGGAAGATGGTCTTGAAATTATGAGAGATAATGACGGATGCGTCGATGCGGTGCTTTATAATCCGTTTGAAGTAAATGAAAACGCCGAGTACGATAAAATGAGCGAAAATGCCGAGCTTTGCGACATAATAAACGCACAGCGTACCGATAAAAATCTGTTTACATATGTTACTCCCGCAATGCCGAGCGCACTTGGGGCAATATCCGAGCGTTCGTCGGTTGTTTGCGAGGAATATCTCGAAAGCGACAATCCGTTTAAACAATATGAAACGTTTTTAAAGTCCGAGTCGGCAATTATCGGCTATGAAAGTACAAACTCGTGCACGCCGGTATTTAAAGAAAACGGCACGGTTGCGCTTATTGACTCCGGAAAATCCATGCTTAATATATCAAAGAGCATTTCGGAGGATGAGGAGGATTTATCACCGATAAAGAGTATTAAAACACCCGAGCTTATTTCTCCTGTTGCAGGTCAGGTTTGGGGCGATGACGCTCTTGTGCTTTCTCTTTCAAAAAGATGTGCCAACAGATATTTCGTGAAGATATATAACCTGGAAACGGAAACATACGACGTATATGCATATATTGACAACAAGTCGCATAAGATAAAAATCCCGTCATATATGCTTACAAAGGGAAACAAGTACAGAGTTTGTGTGAGTGCGGTTGACGGTGATGAGGAGCTGGTCGGAAACACGGTTGAGTTTACATACGGAACGTGCAGTGAGCCGGTTAAGCTGCTGTCGCCTGCGGAGGGACTTTCAACGTATGACGATGAGCTTGAAATAGCGGTTGAGTCGTCAGCGTATCACGATTTCAGAATTGATGTGTATGATGAAAAGGGTAAGCTTGCGATTTCCAAGAACATGAGCGGAATTAAGGAGGTTAACCTTGAAAGTCTGCCGGCAGGGAGATATACGGTCGGTGCTGTTGCAATAAGTCATGCAACGGGCGAGGAGCTTGGATATTCTCAGACTGTTGTCGAAATAAAGAGCTTTTCACCGATAATCAATGAGTTCATACTCGAGCCGGGCGAGAGCTTTAAATTCTATTACGGTGATGAAAAGGATTGGCTGTATTTCTATGACTGCGAAACGATTGCCGTTACGAAAAACACTATTGAGGTTGTGCAGTCGGAGGACATCGGTGAGCAAACGGATGAGGCTGAAAATAATATACCGATTGAAGAAAACGGTAATGTTGAACCGTCCGAAACGGTAAAGCCGCAGACGGAAACAAAAGCGGATAAAAGCAGTGAAACTTTGACCGAAAGCGATAAAGCGACGCCGTCGCCATCTTCGGAGCCGAGCGAAAGCGCAGTGCCCGAGAAAACGGAGACGACAACGGAAGAACCGTCCGAAAAACCGGAAACAACGGTTAAAACCGAGGAAAAAATTGTTCCGGTAACCGTATATAAAAAGAGGGTTATACAAAGAAAAGTACCCGCAACAAAGAAATATCGTGCACTTGCCGCACTTATTCCTAAAAATACATTTACATCGGGTGCATTTATAGAAAGCCATATTTCACAGCCGTCTAACCAAAAGGGTAGCTCCATTGCCGCACTTGCTTTGTCGTATCAGGGAGTGCCGTACGTATGGGGCGGAGCAAGTCCGACAGGCTTTGATTGCTCGGGACTTGTAAAATATGTGTGCAACTCACTCGGAATTAAAAATGTTGCGAGAACATCGGCACAACAGTTTGCGTCAAGCGGTGTGTATATCGACCGTGCAAATCTTCAGCCCGGAGATTTTGTATACTTCCAAAACAACGGCACAATTCACCATGTCGGTATCTACATAGGAAACAATATGATGGTTCATGCACCGCATACGGGCGATGTTGTTAAGGTAAGTAATTTGTCAGACCCGTATTATTTAAGAGAATATGCCGGTGCTAAGCGTGTATATTAAGAAAGCTGAAGGGAGTTAAAGGCAAAAATTATGAAGGTTAAAGCTGCGGTAAGCCAAAAAAAGCGTTTAAGAGGTTCATTTTCAATGTGGGTCGTATCTGCGCTTTGCGTTATAGCGCTTGCGCTTATAGTTTACAATATCATAATGGGTAACTATTGGTATGTTGCCTGCTATGCAATAGGCATTATATTAGCGCTGAGCTATATACTTGTATGCCTTAACGAGCTTTATTCAACTTGGATAGCGACAGACGGCACGGATTTGGTTTTGAGATGCTGGGATAATTGCTTTTTCCCGTATCAGACGCTTTTGTCGTTTAAACTGTTGGGTGAGCTGTTGCCTGCCAAAAACGTAAGACTTCGTGTTCCGATAAGCGAAATAGGCAAAATTATTATAGGTACAAAAACTTTTATTAAGCGAAATACGAGCGACGAGAGGTTTTTGGAGGCTGTTGCGCTTTATGAAAATACGAAATACAATTCAAATCAGCGCTTGCTTGAAAAGGCGGATATACTTTATATCAGTACAACCGATAACGACAGCGTATTTATGAGCATAAACAACTTTGACGCAAAGGCTGTTATAAAGCTGTTGCGTGTTATTGAAAAGAAAAATCCCGACGCACTTATTCGTGTCAACGGAAAGGCGTACAGGAAATATATTTCGACAGCGGAATAAAATAAACAAGGATGTGGTACCAATGAATTATTATGATAAAGATGCAGAATGTATGGACAGAGAAGCCATAAGGGAATTACAAAGCAAAAAGCTCGTTGCACAGGTTAAAAGAATGTATGAAAGAGTGGAGCTTTTCAGGAAACGCATGGATGAGGCAGGACTTAAGCCGTCTGACGTTCACTCGATTGATGATCTTAAAAGGCTGCCTTTTTCATACAAGCAGGATTTGAGAGATTATTATCCGTACGGACTTTTTGCCGAGCCTATGAAAAATATTGTAAAGGTTCACGCATCAAGCGGTACAACGGGAAAGCAGATTGTAGTAGGATATACAAAAAACGATATTAAAATATGGCAGAAATGTGTTTGCCGTGCGCTTGTTGCCGCAGGTGCCGATGAAAATGATATAGTACAGGATTCATACGGCTACGGGCTTTTTACCGGCGGACTCGGATTACATGACGGAATTTGCGCATTGGGTGCAACGGCTATTCCGGCATCGTCGGGTAATACCGAACGGCAGATAAGAACAATGATTGATTTCAAAGCAACGGGAATTGCCTGCACACCTTCGTATGCAATGTATCTCGGCGAGACAATAGCGGAAAAGGGCGTGCGTGATAAGCTTTCCTTAAGATTCGGAATATTCGGAGCAGAGCCGTGGACAAACACCATGAGAAAGGCAATTGAAGAAAAGCTCGGAATAAAAGCATACGATATATACGGTTTGTCGGAGATAATGGGACCCGGTGTATCGTTCGAGTGCAGCGAGCAAGCCGGAATGCATATTAACGAGGATGAATTTGTTGCGGAAATTATCGACCCTGATACAGGCGAGGTTCTTCCCGAAGGTGCGGAGGGCGAGCTTGTATTTACAACTCTTTCAAAAGAGGGCTTTCCTCTTATCAGATACCGTACACGTGATATTTGCTCTCTTAACTATGAGATGTGCAAATGCGGAAGAACATTTGTGAGAATGAACAAGCCAACAGGCAGAAGCGATGATATGCTTATAATAAGAGGTGTAAACGTATTCCCGTCACAGATAGAAGAGGTACTTCTTAAAATGGGCAATGCCGTCACACCGAATTATTTGATAGTAGTGGACAGAGTAAACAATACCGACACGCTTGAGGTGCGTGTTGAAATGTCGGAGGATTTGCAGTTTGACGATATTAAGTCTATCGAAAATGTAGAACGCCAAATTCACGCTAAGCTTCAAAGCACACTCGGACTTTCCGCAAAGGTACGTCTTGTTGAGCCTAAGAGCATTACCAGAAGCGAGGGCAAGGCAAAGCGTGTTATAGATAAAAGAAAGCTCGTGTAAAATTAACAGCGAAAGGACTGATAAATAATGAAATCTGTAAAGCAAATTTCGATTTTTGTTGAAAATACGGCAGGAAGGATGGCGCACATTCTCAAATGTCTTGCCGAGAATAAAATTGATATAAAGGCTCTTTCCATTGCGGACACAAGTGATTTCGGAATATTAAGACTTATTGTGGACAATCCCGACACCGCATATGACGTAATTAAGAAAAACGGATTATCGGTAAGATTAACAAACGTTGTGGCAGTTGAAATGTCAACCGAGGTCGGAGGACTTGCCGATGTTATTTCAAAGCTTAACGAGGCAGAAGTAAACATAGAGTATATGTATGCTTTCAACGGCAGATTTAATAACAGTGCCGTTGTAATACTGCGTGTTGACGACAGCGAAAAGCTTATAAACACGGCGGAAAAATACGGTCTTAAGCTTCTTGATTCTGATGAGGCATACTCTCTTTAAAAAGCTGAAATACCTTATAAATCGGTTTGTATATTAATAATAAAAAATCCCGCAATTCTTTCGGAGCTGCGAGATTTTTTGTTTTGTTATATAAATGCGAAATTCCGCTTGAAAGCTTTATTATCTTATAAAGCTTGTTTTGTTTGATTTATCGGCTGTCGGTGCGTTAATACCGCTTTTTTTGCCGAGCTCTATGCATTTTAAGAGCCAAGTCATGTTTTCGGCAAGATTTCTCATTGTTTGAAGTCCTTCAAGATCCTTTTTCACATCGTCGGGACAGCTGCCGTGAACCATATTCCAATAGGTTGATGAAACAATCGGCATTTGATTTATTGTAAAGTACTTGTTTAAAACGTCAAATGTTGCTGTTGTACCGCCACGGCGTGCCGAGCATATTGCGGCGGCAGGCTTGTGAGTGAAATATTTTCCGCCGGCTATAAAAAGTCTGTCGAGTGCGGAAAGTATTCTGCCTGTCGGGTGTGCATAGTAAACGGGACTTCCGAATATAAAAGCGTCAGCCGTTTCTGCAGAGTCGAGAATTTCGTTTACAGGGTCGGAGGTGAGCACACATCTGTTTGTTTTGCCGCATCCGCCGCAAACCATACAATCACCGACCGGTGTTTTTCCTAGCCATTTAAATTCCGTTTCAATTCCGTTTTTCTCCAAAACGTCTGCAATTTCCCTCATTGCCGTGTATGTACAGCCCTCCTCATGAGGACTTCCGTTAATAAATAAAACTTTCATTTTAATTAATTCCCTCCAAATATATCCTCGGGCTTTTCAAGAGAAATATTGCCTATTTTGCAGTCACGCAGCTCCGTAATGAGCATTTTTGCGGCACGCTCAGTGTCTGTTTCGCCGCCTGAAATTACAAATCCGCGTTTTTTGCCTATAAGCTCTAATATTTCATATGCTTCCATGCCCGAAATATCTTCACTGATTTTATATCTCTCGCAGAGCATACTATGATAGTTTTTCTTTAAATATTCTATCAAATCATACGAAAGAAGCTCCGTGTTTATTATTTCGTCTTTAATTGCGCCTGTCATTGCAAGCTTTTTCGGCGCAATATCATCGGAGAATTTTTGCGGAAGAATACCGGGAGTATCCAAAAGCTCGCTTTTCCCCTTCAGTCTTATCCACTGCTTGCCTTTTGTAACACCGGGTTTGTTTCCCGTTATTGTACCGGCTTTTCCCGACAGCTTGTTTATAAGGCTTGATTTCCCGACGTTCGGAATACCTATCATCATAAGCTTTAATGTTCTCGAGCGTCCGTTTTCGGCGTCTTTTTTCAGCTTATCCGCAACAAGACTTTCCGCCTCGGATATTATTTTGTTTACACCCATACCGGTAAGACAGCTTATCGGAATAACCTTAATGCCCTTTTCCGAAAAGTAGCTTATCCATTTATCCGTAACGCTTTTATCCGCCATATCCGCCTTGTTCATAACTATAAGACGAGGCTTGTTTCTGAGCATCGCATTAAAATAAGGGTTTCTGCCCGAGTATGGAATACGTGCGTCCGTTATTTCTACAACAACGTCTATAAGCTTTAAATTTTCCTCTATCAGTCTTTTGGTTTTTGCCATATGACCCGGATACCAGTGAAGCGCTTTCGACTGAATACCTGTTTGTTTAGTGTCCATAATTTACTCCGTTTTTCCTATTTGGTTAAATGGATATATTCTGATTTGCGATTTTCCTATAACCGCTTCATCGGGAACCTGACCGAGAGATGAGTCACGGCTGTCCTTGGAGTGATTTCTGTTATCACCCATTACGAAAATACAGTCTTCGTCAATCTTAATCGGATATGTAACCGATGTGTCCATAACCGAGGTTACTCCGTTATAGTATTTTTCGTTGAGCTTTTCGCCGTTTACAAAAACACTTCCGTCTTTAATATCGAGCGTATCACCCTCTGTTGCGATAACACGCTTTACGTAATAGCGGTGCTTAAGGCTTTTCGGGAGAGTAGGGTACTTAATAAGCTTTTGTACAAGATTTAAATGCTCCTTACCCTTTGCCGCAGCAAGCCCGTCATAGTATTCGCTTCTTGTTTTGTATGTGGAATCGAGAATTATTATATCTCCTTTTTTCGGCTCATATCCGAGCTTTGTGATAATAAGTCTGTCATTATCATCAAGTGTGGGGTACATACTCTTTCCGTCAACCTGAACTATATCAAAAAGAAAACCCTTAATAACAAGCGCAATTGCAACGGCAATAAGAATTGTGTACGTCCATTCCCAAATTTCTCCGAGAATAGTTTTAGGCTTTTCGTTTTTTGTATTTTCACTCATAACATAATTCTCCTTTAAATTAGTCGGTACAAAAATCAAAGGCACTGCTTTATGCCAGCGCCTGTGAAATTTAAAGAGTTGTTAAGTATTTCCTTACAACTTCTTCAAGAAGCTCATCACGCTCAAGCTTTGTTATAAGACCGCGTGCGCCGTCATAGCTTGTTATATATGTCGGGTCGCCGGAAAGCACATAACCCACAATCTGATTTACAGGGTCGTAGCCTTTAACCTGAAGCGCTTTGTAAACTCTCGAAAGAATGTTTTTAACCTCTTCTTCCTTATCGATGTCAAAATTAATGAATTTCGTGGTTTCGTTAAGTGACATATCCGCATACCTCCTCTTTAACTTATATACATATAATACTACTTTTTCTCGAATTTTTCAAGACCTTTTACCGTAAATTTATATATAGTTCATAATTTATTTATGATTATCCGCATTTTGTCTGTGATTGACTCATATTTATATTAATAAAAAGCATTGGATTAGTGCTTTGCGGCACGGAAAGAAATGGTTATAAAGATGAATTTTATATGGTGCGGACTAATTGTTGTTTCGCTTGTTTTCGGAGCGGTAAACGGAAGAATTGAAGAAACGGTGTCGGCAATGTTTACGGGTGCTGCCGGTGCGGTGGAGGTGGTTTTGTCGTTTGCAGGTATAATGTGTCTTTGGAACGGACTTTTGTATGCGGCGTCGCAGAGCGGATTATCGCAAAAAATAAAAAAACTTTTGAAACCGATTTTTCGTCTGTTGTTTCCGGCACTCGATCCCGACGGTGCAGCGGCAAATTACATAGCGCTTAACATAACCGCAAATCTTTTGGGGACGGGTAACGGTGCAACGCCTATGGGGATAAATGCGATGAAGGAGCTTAAAAAACTCGGCGGTGATGAACCTACCGAGGAAATGTGCACCTTTGCCGTTATGAATACGGCATCGTTTCAGCTTTTGCCGTCGAGCATAATCGCACTTAGGACGGCAGCGGGGAGTGCGGATGCGTTTTCGGTTATAGTGCCTGTTTGGATTTGTTCGGGAATAGGCGTCATATGTGCCGTTATTTCGGTAAAAATTATGTTTTTTCTGATACGTAAAAAAATGCAAATCGGGAGATTTTAATGGAAAAGTACATTACGCCTGTTTTTATTTTAATAATACTGTTTTCGTGCATAAAAAACAAAACTCCTGTGTATTCGAGCGTAATACAAGGAGCGGATGACGGACTTAAAATGATATTTGATTTGATACCGACAATGGTTGTGATACTGTCGAGCGTTGCGATGCTTCGTGCGTCGGGTGCGCTTGATGCGGCTGTTGGTATCGTATCGCCGATATTTAATTTTTTTAATGCTCCGCCGGAGATAATTCCCATGGTTATTATGCGCCCTATATCGGGCAGCGGTTCACTCGGAATCCTTTCCGATATGCTCGGTGCGTACGGTGCAGACAGCAGGATAGGAATGCTTGCGAGCGTTATTATGGGATCTACGGAAACTACATTTTACACACTTGCGGTTTATTTCGGAACTGCCGGAATAAAAAATTCAAAAAGAGTTATTCCGTGTGCGGTTATCGGCGATATTGCAGGTGTAATGGCGGCGTGTCTGATTATAAAATAAAGGTGACGTTATAGGAATAACAATGCCATGCTTCGGATACAGAAAGATAAATCTGCCGATTTGCGTTGCCGGACTTATAACGCTTTCTTATAAAGGCGGTGTGGTAAATTAAAGCTCACATTCGGTGAATTTTCCGCCGTGCAGCTCAAGATGAGATTTAAAGCCGCAGTGCTTCAAGATATTTACCGCATCGCTGAAATGACAGCAAAGCTTTGATTTGTCGTGACAATCCGACGATATTACAATCTGACCGCCGCGTTGGCAAAGCTCCTTCAAAATAAAGCTGTCGGGGTAGGGAGTATGTCGGTAGCCTCTTGCGATTGCGCCCGTATTTATTTCAAATATCTCGTGCGTTTTCAATATTTGTGTCAGGGCGTCGGTTGCGGCTGCTTTGTAGGCATACGACGAAGTATCGATAAGCCTTTCCTTTTCGTTAAATTTTGTAACAAGGTCAAAATGCGCAACAATATCGAATTTAATGTTTTGCGCCAAAGAAGACATTGTTTCAAAGTAGGCGGCGGCGTATTTTTCCGCATTGCCGCCGAAAAATTCGTTTATGATTTTCTTTGTCATCTCAAGGCTTTCATCAACGCATAAATAATCGTTTCCGCAGCGTATATAGTGAACGGCGCCTATTATATAATCGCACTGCGATATGTCCTCGCACGAAAAAATATCGTATTCAAGACCTTTGTAAATTTCAAGTCTTCCGGAGTATTCTTTCTTTAAGTTATCCGCTTCTTCAAAGTATTTTTCGGCGTCAGTCCTTTTCATGCAGAACGATGTATCAAAATCGGTGTATGCGTGCGATGAAAAGCCGAGTGATGTAAAACCCGAGGAATATGCAGCCTCGGCAAGCTCCGAAAGAGTATTCTTCCCGTCACAGTAAACGCTGTGCGTGTGAATATTAGAGCGTATCATTTTGTCATTTTCTCCTGCTTAACCTTTTTGTCTATAACGTGTCTTGATGCAAGCTCCGACTTAATATCGTCAAGAGATATACCCATTTCCACCATCATTACCATTACGTGATATGCAAGGTCGGCAACCTCGTATACCGTTTCCTTTTTGTCGCCTGCCTTTGCCGCGATGATAACTTCGGTGCTTTCCTCACCGACTTTTTTTAGTATTTTGTCAATACCCTTTTCAAAAAGATATGTTGTGTAAGAACCTTCTTTTTTATCTGTTTTTCTGCCCTTTATAAGCTCGTATAGACCTTGTGCCGAAAACACGTTTGTATCATCGTTTTCAAACACTGTATTCGTAAAACAGCTGTCACTTCCCGTGTGGCAGGCAGGACCGTCCTTTATAACTTCAACAGTGAGTGCATCATAGTCGCAGTCGGCGGTAATAGATACTATATGCTGAACATTTCCCGACGTTTCGCCCTTTCTCCAAAGGCATTGTCTTGAACGGGAATAGAAGCACGTTTTCATCTCTTTCATACTGATTTCAAGGCTTTCCCTGTTCATATAAGCAAGAGTTAAAACCTTCTTGGTTTGGGCATCTGTAACTATTGCCGGAATAAGTCCGTTTTCGTCAAATTTAAGTTTGTCTGTATTCATATTCAAAACCTCACAGTCTTACGTTTATTGAGTTGTCTTTCAGCATTTTCTTTAAATCCTTTATTTTTACTTCTCCGAAATGGAATATCGAAGCGGCAAGCCCGGCGTCAATATCGGGTATTTGCTTAAAGAGTGTAACAAAATCCTCACTCTTTCCCGCACCGCCCGAGGCAATGACGGGTACGTTTACCGCATTGCATACATCACGCAGCATCGGAATATCAAAACCGCCCTTTACACCGTCTGTATCTATGCTGTTTACAACTATTTCTCCGGCACCCATACGGCAGCCGTCCTTAATCCATTCTATCGCATCAATCCCGGTGTTCTCTCTGCCGCCCTTTGAAAATACGGTAAATTTTCCGTCAACTCTTTTTATGTCAACCGAAAGAACGACACATTGACTGCCGTATTTAAGTGCGGCATCTTTAATCAGTGTCGGGTTTTTAATTGCGCCCGAGTTTACGCTTACCTTGTCCGCACCGCATTTTAACACTCTGTCAAAATCGTCGAGTGTGTTAATGCCGCCGCCGACGGTCAAAGGAATAAATATTGTAGACGCTACTTCCTTTAAAATGTCGGTAAAAAGCTTTCTTTGCTCGTTAGATGCGGTAATGTCGTAGAAAACAAGCTCGTCTGCACCGCTTCTGCTGTAATAGTCGGCAAGCTTTACCGGTGAGGAAACGTCTGCAAGGTCAAGAAAATTCACACCCTTTACAACTCTGCCGTTTGCCACGTCAAGGCATGGGATAATTCGCTTGGTAATCATTGTTCCTCCTCCTTTGAAAGCCTTATCGCCTCGGATAAGTCAATAGCGCCGTTATAAAGCGCCTTGCCTATTATAGCACCGTAAATACCGCTTTTTCTAAGCCGTATAATATCGTCTGTTGACGATACCCCGCCGGAAGCGGTAATATCTATGTCGAATTTTTTCATCAGCTCGCCGTATAGCTCGTGATTTGTGCCCTGCATGGCGCCGTCTTTTGAAATATCGGTACATATTACGGTTTTAACGCCTATTTGCTCCATTTTTTCAAAAAATTCAAAACAGGTAATTCCGCTTTTTTCAAGCCAGCCGTCAGTTGCTATAAATCCGTCTTTAATATCGGCACCGACAGCAATTTTGTCTTTGTATTTATCTACCGCTTTTTTTAAAAATTCGGGATTTTTAACCGCCGCCGTTCCGAGAATTACTCTGTAAACTCCTGCGTCTATATAGTCCTTTATGCTTTGCTCGGTTCTTATTCCTCCGCCGATTTCCACCTTAAGACCGCTTTCTCGTGCCAAAAGCCTGATAACGTCTATATTGTCGCATCTTCCGCTTTTTGCGCCGTCAAGGTCAACAGCGTGCAGATATTCCGCACCGCATTTTTTAAATTCTCTTGCCGCATCGAGCGGAGTGATTTCATAAACTGTTTTTTTGTTGTAATCACCTTTTAAAAGCCGCACGACCTTTCCGCCTATAATGTCTGTTGCGGGAAATATTTTCATTGAAAGTCCGCCTCCTTATATGTCACAAAATGCCGATAGGATTTTAAGACCGACTTCGCCGCTTTTTTCGGGATGAAACTGTGTTCCGAATACGTTCCCGTCAGAAACTGCGGCCGTCAGCTGTCCTCCGTACGATGTATACGCTATTGCAGACTCCTCACAGGCTGTTCCGTGAAATGAGTGAACAAAGTATACAAAGTCGCCATCGTTTATGTTTTTAAAAAGCGGGCTTTTTTTTGCAAATGTCAGACTGTTCCAGCCGATATGCGGAATTTTAAGACCTTTTTCTATCGTTTCGCTTATCGGACGAACACTGCCTTTTATAAGACCGAGACCGTCCGTTTCGCCGAATTCATAGCTTTTGTCAAATAAAAGCTGCATTCCGAGGCATATTCCGAGCAGAGGCTTTCCGCT
Organism: uncultured Clostridia bacterium; assembly: GCA_934486495.1. Taxonomy (GTDB): domain Bacteria; phylum Bacillota; class Clostridia; order UBA1381; family UBA1381; genus RGIG9115. The sequence continues at coordinate 27,957 of CAKSPW010000015.1, read as the reverse complement.
TTTTGCCTGCTCTGTCAGCAGGTTGAACATATCCTTGCTTCTTAGCTTTTCCGCAGCATCCGCAAATGCGCCGACACCTGGGAGAATAAGCCTGTCCGCATCTTTAATTTTTTGCGGATTGTCGGTTAAAACAACGTCCTTGCCGAGCATTTTAAAGGTGGAGGCGAGCGAAAATATGTTTCCTACACCGTAATCTATAATTGCAATCATATTTTTCATTCCCTTCGGTCGGATTAAAGCAAAGTACCCTTTGTTGACGGAATACTATCTTTGTTTTTATCGTCTGCCGATACCGCTTCACCGAGTGCACGTGCAAAGGCTTTAAACGTACATTCCGCTATATGATGCGAGTTGCTTCCTGACAGCATTTTAAGGTGAAGCGTCAAATCCGCACATCGTGCAAATGCCTCAAAAAATTCTCTTACAAGTTCCGTGTCAAAGTCGCCTGTTTTTTCTGTCGGAAACGAAACGTCGTATTCAAGGCGGCATCTTCCCGAAATATCTATTGCCGCAATAACGAGAGCTTCATCCATCGGCAGTATAATGCTTCCGTAACGTTTAATTCCACGCATATCGCCAAGCGCTTCTTTTACGCATTTACCCATGACAATGCCTATGTCCTCCACGGAGTGATGATAGTCAACCTCCGTATCTCCGCTGCACGTCACATCAAGAGTAAATCCCGAGTGCTTTGCAAACAGCGTCAGCATATGGTCAAGAAAACCACAGCCTGTTTTGATTGTGCTATTTTCGCATTTGTCCAGGCAGACGGTCATTGTTATATCCGTTTCTGCCGTTGTTCTGTTTAAGCTTGCTTTTCTCATTTTTACCTCCCGAGTATCTCTGCGGCGGCTCGCAGAAGTGATTTTACCTCCGTGTCCGTACCGACCGTAATTCTGTTGTACTCGCAAATTCTCTCTTGTTTGAAATGTCTTACGAGTATTCCCTTTTCTTTAAGAGCCGCATAAAAATTCTCACCGCTTATTTCTTTGTGCTTTGCAAATACAAAGTTTGTGCATGACGGCAAAACCTCAAATCCGAGCGATATAAGTCCGGCTGTTAAAAATGTGCGGCTTTTCTTGATTTTTTCGCAGCATTGCTTGAAGTATTCTTCATCACACAGTACCTCGTACGCGATTTTTTGAGTAAGTCTGTTTATATTATACGGGTTGTTTGAGCATCTTATTTTTTGCAAATCATTTGCAAGCGCCTCACATGTTATTGCCATTCCGAGTCTTGCACCGGCAAGTGACCGTGACTTTGAAAATGTTTGAACAACAATCAAATTGTCGTATTTGTTTATCAGTCCCACGGCGGAGCTTGCTCCGAAATCAACATATGCCTCGTCGATTACAACAATATTGTCGGTATTTGACTTTAAAATCTCCTCAATCTGAGTTGTCGTAAGCGCAAGCCCTGTCGGTGCGTTCGGGTTTGCGATAAATATTGTACCGCCCGCATTTTTGTAGTCGTCCGCATTGATTGTAAAATCCTTTGTGAGCGAAATTTGCTTGCAGTCAACACAGCAAAGCTGTGCAAAAACCTTATAAAATCCGTAGGTGATGTCGGGGAATACGGCAGGTGTGTCTTTGTCGCAAAATGCCGTAAAGCAAAATGACAGTATCTCGTCCGATCCGTTTCCGAATACAATATTTTTTTCCGACACGTTGTATACTTCGGCGGCCTTTTTTGTAAGAGCCCTGCAATCGGGATCACTGTACAGCTTAAGATTCTCCACATCGGTGCAGTCCATCTTGTCCGCAATCGTGTGCCGCGGCGGATACGGATTTTCATTCGTATTAAGCTTTATATATCGCTTGTCCTGCGGTTGTTCTCCAGGTATGTATGCCTCGAGGGCTGATAAACGCTTGCTTAAAAATTTGCTCATTTTAAATCATTCCTTTTCAAATCTGATTTCCGCAGATCGTGCATGAGCCGTAAGACCCTCTTTTTTTGCGAAATATGCAACTTTTTTGTATTCTTTTTCAAGTGCCGACTCCGTGTAGTAAATAAACGACGATTTTTTCATAAAGTCGTCAACCGATAGCGGACTTGAAAATTTTGCGGTGCCGTTTGTCGGGAGAGTATGGTTCGGACCGGCAAAATAGTCGCCGAGTGCCTCCGGACAATACCGACCCAAAAATACCGAGCCTGCATTTCTTATCTGCGACAGGCAGTCAAACGGATTATCGGTGCATATTTCAAGATGTTCCGGTGCGATTTCGTTTGAAATTTTAATTGCCTGCCGTATCGAATCGGCGATAAATATTTTGCCGTTGTTGTCAATTGACTGTCTTGCTATGTCGCATCTTTGAAGAAGCGGAATTTGTCTTTCAAGCTCCTTTGAAACATTTTCTGCAAGAGACGCCGAAGTTGTAACGAGTACCGCCGATGCGTTTACATCATGCTCCGCCTGAGACAGCATATCGGCTGCGACGAATGACGGATTTGAGTTTTCGTCCGCAATTACAAGAATTTCGCTCGGCCCTGCAATCATGTCTATGCTGACTTTCCCAAAAACCTGCTTTTTCGCTTCTGCGACAAATACGTTGCCGGGACCTACAATTTTATCAACCTTTTTAATTGTTTCCGTTCCGTATGCAAGTGCCGCAACAGCTTGTGCGCCTCCGACTTTATATATTTTGCTTACTCCGGCGATTTTTGCGGCAACGAGAATTACCGGTGAAATTTTGCCGTTTGCGGAGGGAGGAGTAACCATGCATATGTTGTCAACACCTGCTATTTTTGCAGGGATGGCATTCATTAAAACCGATGACGGATAGCTTGCCGTGCCGCCCGGAATATAAAGTCCCGCACTTTCAACAGGCATAATTTTCTGACCTATAACCGTACCGTCCTTCTCTGTCATAACATAACCGCATCTCAGCTGTTTTTCGTGATAGCGTGTTATATTGTCTTTTGCTTCAATAAGTATTTTCTTAAACTCGTCATCTACGGCGCAAAAAGCCTCATCTATTTCCTCTGCGCTTACTTCAAGCGATGAAAGCTTTGCCTTGTCGAATTTTTCACAGTACTCAAAAAGTGCCGAATCACCGCGCTTTTTAACGTTTTCTATAATATCCGAAACGATTTGCGAAACGTTGCTTGTGCTTTGCTCATTTCTTTCGAGTATTTCATCAATCGGCCTGTCAAGTCCTTTTATAATTCTTATCATATTATTTCACATTCCCTTCGGCAAGTGCATTTTTCATTTTGTTTATTCTTTCGGTTTTAAATCTGCAGCTTGCTTTATTTGCTATAAACCGTGCGCTTATATCGACAAATTCCTCTATAACCTCGAGGTTGTTTTCCTTAAGCGTTGTACCCGTTTCCACAATATCGACAATTACGTCCGACAAATTCAGAAGCGGCGCTATTTCTATTGAACCGTTAAGCTTTATTATTTCTATTTCCCGTCCGTGCTTTTGAAAGTGGTCAAGCGCAATGTGCGGAAATTTTGTTGCAACCCTCAGCGTTCTTTCTTCGGGGAGCCTTGCGCCTTTAATTCCGGCAACGCACATTCTGCATTTTCCTATTCCGAGGTCTAAAAGCTCATAAACATCGGGCGAATATTCAAGCAGTATATCCTTACCGGCAATTCCTATATCCGCCGCACCTTTTTCAACGTATATTGCAACGTCCGACGGCTTTGCCCAAAAATATCTTACCATATTTTTTTCGTCTTCAAAAATAAGCTTTCTTGTATTTTCGCGTATTTCACGGCAGCCGTAGCCGTTTTTCTCCAATATATCGTATACCGTTTCGCCGAGCCGTCCCTTCGGCAGAGCAATATTAATCATTTCCTTCAACGAATTCAAGCCCCCTTTCGTTAAACTTAAGAAGCTGTTTGTATTTTAGTCCTTTCGGCACGCTTTTTGCGGCAAGCACCGTCTGACCGCTTGAAAGCAGCATATTTATGGCTTTCGTAAGTGCGGCAGGGTCAGAGTCCTCACCGTACTTTAAAAATACGTCAACATCCGATTTGTCCGGTACGTCACAGTAATATTCGAGTGCATCCATGTAAACCGCAAATCCGACCGCATTTTTCATCTTTCCGAATTTCTCCAAAAGCTTGTCGTAACAGCCGCCCGACAAAACGCTTTGCGCAATCCCTTTTATAAATCCTCTGAAGATTATGCCGCTGTAATAATTCATATCGTTAATGAGAGAAAACTCTATATGCATTTTGTTTGAAAGACCGCAGGCGGAAAGTGTATTGCAAAGCTTTTCAAGACTTATATATGCATTTTTTGTTGTTTCGTTTACAATGAGCTCCTTGCATTCGGGAAGAACATTTTCTATGCTTCCGCCGAGACGGGAAAGCGTGCAAAGCTTATCGCAAAGCGTGTTATCGATTTTTTCGCTTTTGCACAGCAATTTTATCTCATGCTCATCCTTTGCGCCGACAAGCCCGAAAAGCTCCTCTCTTGTAGTTTCGTCAAGTCCTTCGGTAAGCCCTGAAATAAATCCGAGATGCGATATGTCGAGTATGTAATCCTCGCTTATTGCGCTGAGACTTTGCGCCGCAAGGGTTAAAACCTCGCAAAGAGTAAATGTGTCCGTATGACCTATATATTCAAGACCGACCTGCATAATTTCTTTATATTGTCCCGATTTTACACGGTAAACGTTTTCGGTGTAATAAAGCTTTTGCTCCTCATCGCCTGAATTTTTTACTATTGATAGTGTAACGTCGGGCTTTAGCGCGAGCAGTTTTCCGTTTAGGTCGTTAAACGTTATTATTCTGTCGCTTTTTAAAAAGCTTTTGTTTTCAAGATACAAATCATATTCTTCAAATTTGTTCATCTTGTATTTTCTGTATCCGCGCGCTTCGTAAACACGGCGCAAATCAAGTATTATACTCTCCTGAGATTTCAATATTTTTGCTTCCATATGAGTAGTCCCCTTCGTTTTCGGCGTAAAGCAATTTGTGCCTTGATTATATCACATATTACTTTTATCGTCAAGAAATAACTTTTAATTTTTAACCAATATATGCTTTTTCACAAATATATTTGCACACTTTTTTAAATGTTGTAAATATTATATCATACTTTAGCGATTTAGTCAAGTAAAATATTAAAGTAATAGCACGTTAAAATAACGTTTTTTTAAATTTCCGAAACGTATCGTTTGGTTATATTGACCAATGCGGCGTGCATATAAATGTATGAATACTGATATATTAAGCTGTTCGGGGTGATTAAATGTTTAAAAGAATTTTGATTATTTTTTCTGCTTTTGCGTCTGTATGTTTTAAAGTAAGTGCCGCACCGCCCGATATAAGTGCGTCGTGCGCTTGTCTTGCCGATGCTGTTACCGGTAAGATAATTTACGAATACAATGCATCAAAAAGAGCTCCGATGGCAAGCACAACAAAAATTATGACGGCGATAGTGGCAATAGAAAACGGAGATTTGAACGATGCTGTTGTTGTTTCCGACTATGCGGCACGGCAGGAGGGATCGAGCGCATATTTTTCTCCGGGTGATAAGATTTTGCTTGGGGAGGCACTTTACGGTCTAATGTTAAATTCGGGGAACGATGCCGCAGCTGCAATAGCCGAGCATATAGGCGGCAGCGTTGAAGGCTTTACACAGCTTATGAATAAAAAGGCGGATGAATTGGGTCTTTATGATACTAATTTTGAAAATCCGAGCGGACTTGACGGTCAAAGTCATTACACAACCGCAATCGACCTTGCAAGGCTCACGTCATATGCTCTTAAAAATGATGTGTTCAGGCGGATTGTCGGTGAAAAGGTTCATAAAACGGAGTATTCGTCGGGATGCGTTTATTTTACAAATCATAATAAGCTTTTGAGCGGATATGACGGCTGTATAGGCGTAAAAACGGGATTTACGAAAAAAAGCGGAAGATGTCTTGTTTCCGCTGCGCAAAGGGGACCGACAACGCTTGTTTGCGTTACGCTTCGTGACGGGAATGATTGGGCAGATCATAAGGCGCTTTTGGATTACGGCTTTGAAAGTGCAAAAATTAAAGCGGTTGTAAGCAAGGGCGATGTTTTGAAAAAAATAAAATCCTCCGACGGCAAATATGTTTCAGCCGTTTCGGCGGAAGATTTTTCATACAGCGTGTGGGGAGGTGATAAAACGCAAATAATTCTTCATACGTTGCCTGAGATAGGCGACAGTATAAATAAGGGTGAAAAAATCGGATATTTTGATGTTGTGTCAAACGAAAAGATTATAAAATCAATAGATATCGTTTCCGGAGATGAATACAAAGCGGAGAAAAGCGTTCGGGAAAAATTATTTCATTTGCTTAAAAATTTGCGTTTGAGCTTATAAAATCGGCGCTTTTTATAGTAGAGGTACAGGCAATAATTATAAAATTTTAAATTTAATAAAAAAACCATTGACTAATTGAAAAAAAAGTGTTACAATATACGTATACATAATTAATAAAGATACATATCATGTATCGGTAAACAACCCATAAGGAGGATGCAAAATGAAACGTAGGTTTTCACTTTTCATGGCTCTTGCTTGCTTGATCAGCAGCATGAGCTTTGCGGGAATTGCTCACGCAGAGAATAAGAAGAGCAATTTCAGCGACGTAACAAGCACAACAAAGTACAGTGATGCGATTGTAACTCTTACAAAGCTCGGCATCATAAACGGATATGATAACGGTGACGGTACATATTCTTTTAAGCCCGAAGGCGAAATCACAAGAGCTGAGTTTACAAAGATTATAACTGTTGCGCTCGGCGTTGCGGATGCTGCAGCTTCTGCAACAAATGATTTTACCGATATTGACAGCCACTGGGCAAAGTCTAATATATTGGTAGCAGCAGGCAGAAAAATCGTAAACGGATTTGAAGATAAAACATTCAGACCCGATGAAAAGGTTACATATGAGCAGGCGGTTAAGATGATAGTTTGCGCAGCAGGCTATGAAAATGCCGCAGTTGCACTCGGCGGATGGCCGGCAGGTTATATTGCTGAGGGTAATACTCTCGGAATCACAAAAAATGCTGTCGCTTCAGACCAGTCGGCACCGGCTACAAGAGGCATTGTTGCACAGCTTATGAACAACGTCATGGATGTTGATATTCCGGTTTATAATGCAGCAACAGGCAGACTTGAGTCGGATCTTTCGACATTTATGGAAACATATCTCGGAATTATAAAAGAGAAATGTAAGATTGTCGGCGTTGAGGATAAGACAACATCGGATTGTACGATTGATTTGTATATCGGCGAAATGGCAATCCGTCTTAAGAACGGCGACGTTATAAAGCTTGACTTTAATTCATATACCGATGACAAGTCATCACTTGAAAATATTCTCGGTCAGGAAGCTGTTGTTTTCTACAAAGAGGGTAAGGGCGGCAACATGAACACATTGTTTGAGCTTGACCTCGAAACGGTTAATAACGTTGTAACAACAATTAATTACAATGATATCGATTCGTTCAGCGGTTCAACTCTTAAGTATTCGGACGGCTCAAAGAACAGAAACGTTAATATTAAAAAGGCAAATCTCACCGCCGTATACTATAACGGTAAGGCTGTTGAAGATTTTGACGATGATATGCTTGCAAAATGGCTTTCACCGAACAGTGATAAGTTCATTTACGGCGATGTAAAGCTTACAGACAGCGGAAACGACGGCACAATCGAAATAATAGACATTACAGACTATAACATTTTGGTTGCTGCAAGAACACCGTCAACATCAGACTACCTTATTACAAACAAGGTTAAGTTTACAAAGGGCGAAACACCCGATCACTATATCGATAAGGTTACATTAAACCCCGATGACGTTCATACCGTACTTAATATTACAAATGCGTCGGGCACAAAAATTCAGCCGACAGCTATTAAGGCAAACGATGTACTTTTAGTTGCAGAGAGCTTGCCGGGAAGCGGTGACACATACATAACCGTTAAGGTAACATCAACGCCTGTAACAGGCAAAGTATCGGCATACGACAACGAGAAAATTACTATTTCTTCTAAAGAGTACTCAATTGAGGACTATGGTAAGTTCTATATAGAAAACGAAAGCTCAATGACAATCAGCACATCACTTCAGGGTACTTTCTATATAGATGCATACAACAATATAGTATATGCTACATTTAACACAACATCAACAAACTATCAGTATGCATATATCATAAAGACAATGACTGATGATGATGAAAACTACAACCTCAAAGCTTATGTTCCGTCATCGTCTTCGGTAAAAACATACAGCATAAAGAGTAAGGTTAAATTAAACGGGGATACTGTTTCTGCGGCAGCAGCAGCAAATAAGCTCAAAAGCAACGTTGAGGACAATCCCGACACATTTGTTCCTGATTCAAAGAGCAGCATATTCGGCAATAAGGTTGCAAAAACAAATGCTTGCCAGATAGCAAAGCTTGTAGTTGACGGAATGCAGGTTACCGAGATTATAACTCTTGACACTGCATCAGAGGGTGCAACAAATGAGGACGTTACAAAGCTTGTTGAATATTTGCCGCTTGACGGAAAAATCAAGTATTCCGGCAGCAATAAGTTCGGCGAGGGAGATTTCTATGTAAATTCATCTACCGTATTCATCTATGTTCCGCAGGACAGAACAAGTGAGAAATCATACGGTAAGAGAAGTACAAGCTCATTTACTTCAGGCAATTCATATTATGTACAGCCGTATAACGTAAACAGCTCAAAAATGGCCGGCTTGGTTATACTTTACGGCAACTCGGAGTCAATATCTGTTCCGAGCTATTCAACAAAGCCTTATGTTCTTGCTGAGGAAATTTCTGAGGGTACGAGTAACGGTGACAGCATTTTGAATGTTAATTATTTCAATTTGTATGATCACTCAAAGGATGTTATAAGCGGAAAAGCTGATCGTTACGATAATATATCCGATACTCAAAATAAGGAAGACTACACCGATGTTAGCGGTCTTTCCGTAGGTGATATATTTGTAAACGGTAATGATACAACAGGAATTGTAAATACCAAGTTTGTTATTAAGGCCAATGATGTTAAGTCTGTCGGAAGCAATTATGACTTTACGGCTGATAAATTTGAGTGGGTTTCGTCGAAAACCGCAACCAATGCGTATAGCCGTATATTTGTTGCAAACGTAATCGAGGTTGTTGAAGACGGCGATAACTATTCACTCCGTGTTACAAGAAACGGCTTTGATGCGGACGGAAAGATTATAGAAGGTTCAGAGGATCTTATTCCTATTAAGAATGATGTAAGAATTCTTAAGTTCAATGATAAGGGTAACAAGATTATTTCAACAATGGATGAGGATTCTAAGGACAAGCTTTCGGCACTCGATATGAGAGGCGCTGATACAGACGGTAAGGATTGCAGCAAGGTTGCTGTGTTCGAGTACAGCACAACACCTTCAAAGGGCAGAGATTGCAAGGCAATACTTATCTACTAAAAAATTGCCTTACGGGCGGTTTTAACTTCAATTCTATGAATTTGAGACCCTTCAGGGCAGCTTATAAAACGGCTGCACTGAGGGGTTTTTCTAAAATGAGGTGGTTTGTATGCACAATACTCTTTTTTTATATGATAATTTTTATGATGAGTCGGCGAGACTAAGATTACCTGTTGGTACAGTTTATCAGGCAGCGGAGCTGTGCATTACAACGGGTGGTGATATTAACTTGCACAATCAGATTTGTGACGAGATAACAGTTGTTTTGTCGGGAAGCGGCAGAATAGTATCCGGAGATGAACAGGCAGTAATATCCGGAGGTCAGGTTCATTATATAAAAAAGGGTGTAAACCATGCGATTGCGGCCGATGATAATTTCAGATATATATGTATAGGGTTTGAGCTAAACCGTGACAGTGAGGATACTCGTGATTTTTTGAATGTGTTTTCCGAAAAAAACAGCTTAATACTAAATGATAACGGCATTATAAGGCAGCTATCCGAGTTATTGCTTGGCGAGGTTTATAATATGACAGATAAATGGGAAACTATGATTAATATGTATTTGTGTCAAATACTGATTTCTTTGCTGCGTCTTGAAAAAATTACACAAGTAAATGTCGAAAAAAAACGACCCGATTTTACTGTTTACAGCGTAATAAGGCTTATTGATACGGAGTATATGAATATAAAGAGCGTCGGTGATATTGCAAGACGGCTTTCGTACAGCGAATACTATATTTCTCATTTATTTCGAAAAAAGCTTGACATGACGATTAAAGAATATGTTCTCGGTAAAAAGCTTGCAGCGGCACCTATGCTTTTGACCGATAAAAATATGACAGTCGGTGAAACGGCGGAGTATCTTGGCTTTTCGAGTACACATACTTTTTCCACAGCATTTAAAAAACGGTTCGGTATAAGCCCGATGAGATACAAACAGCAAAAAAATGACTCTTTATAGACAGTAAATAACATTGAATTATTTTTTTGTGTGTGGTATACTTTAGTTGTAAATAAGCACAAAAAAATTTGGAGGTTTTTTATATGAAGGTTGGAGTTATAGGTTGTGGTACGATTGCGAATGCTCAGCATATACCGGCATACATTAAAAACAGCAATGCAGAGATTAAATATTTTTGTGATATAATTCCCGAACGTGCCGAGAAAGCTGTTGCAAAATACGGTATAGGCAAGGCGGTTACGGATTATAACGATGTCATTTCCGATCCTGAGATAGAAGCGGTTTCAATATGCGTTCCGAATAAGTCGCACAGCATAATTGCAATCGCCGCACTAAGGGCAGGGAAAAATGTTCTTTGCGAAAAACCGGCCGCAAGAACCTATGAGGAGGCTCTTCAAATGCAGGCGGCTCAGCATAAATCGGGAAAGGTGCTCAATATAGGCGTCGTAAACAGATTTAACGTTGGTGTAAACAAAATAAAGCAAATTATTGACGCAGGTGAACTCGGTGAAATATATCAGGTATATGTGAGCTTCAGAAATCACAGAAGTATACCCGGTCTCGGCGGCGACTTCACAACAAAAGCGGTTGCCGGCGGCGGAGTTATGATTGATTGGGGCGTACATTTTTTTGATATAGTAATGTATTGCTGCGGTGATCCGAAGATTAAGAGCGTTTCTGCCGAACAGTTTTCGTACATGGGCAATCCAATAGAAGATTATCTTTATACGAATATGTGGGCAGGACCGGAAAAACCGGGCGGAATATGTGACGTTGAGGACGGTATAACGGGCATGATTCGGACGGAGGGACCTGTTATAACGTTCAACGGCGCGTGGGCGCAGAATATCGGTGAAAATGAAATGTTTATTGATTTTATCGGTACAAAAGGCGGAATAAGACTTAATTACGGGGCAGATTTTACTTTGTATTCTGTAGAACACGGAATGCTTTCAAAAACAACATTTGAAACCAAAGACAAATCAATGTTCCAAATCGAAATTGACAGCTTCATCGATTGTATAAAAACAGGTGAACGTATGCCGTCGCATATCGATACGAATATTATTACGGCAAAAATGATGGATGCTGCATATCGATCGGCAGAACAACATAAGGAAATAGTTTTTTGAGGTAGGCATTATGATTAAAATAGGATTTATCGATTATTATCTTGATAATTGGCACGCTGATAATTATCCGTCATTTTTTAGAGAAAATTCGAACGGCGAATGTATTGTCGCATGGGCGTACGGGCAGATTGATAATCCGAACGGTATCTCAAATGAGGAATGGTCGGGAAAGCATAATATACCTCTTTGTAAAACGATTGATGAACTTATAGAAAAAAGCGACTGTATAGCAGTGCTTTCACCCGATGATTTGCAAATGCACGTGGCGCTTTCGGATAAGGCTCTTAAATCCGGTAAAAGGGTGTATATAGACAAAATCCTTGCGGCAGAGAAAAGCGATGCAAGGCAAATGCTCGATACGGCAGATTTATACGGCGGTTTATGCTGGTCTTCCTCGGCGCTTGGCTTTGCGGCTGAGCTTAGGGAAATCGACAGAGAGTCAACGGATGTTTTTTATATTGAAGGGCCCGAAAGCTTTGAAGTGGGCGCTGTTCACCTTATTGAGCAGGCGGTTATGCTTGCGGATGCAAATCCCGTTCGTGTCATGGCAACGGGCGGAGAAAAACATCCGTCGTTTGTTGTTGAGTTTGATAACGGTAAAGCGGCGCATCTGATTCATAGAAACGATGACCTCTATACATATGCGGTAACACCGGTTGATAAGAATAATAACTGTGTCAGACGTGTTATTGAGTCACAGTTTTTTGCAGAGTTTATAAAAGCCGTTATAAGTTTTTTCAAAACGGGAGAAATTCCCGTAAGCCGTGAGCGCATAATGCGTACCGTATCCGTCATGCAGAGCGCCGAGGTGTCGCTTGAAAAGCCGTTTGAATGGGTAAATATTGATTAAATAAAGGTTGTGTTTTAAGTGATAAAGCATCCGTTTGGCGCACTGTATGCGCCCGATAGCAGGATACTTGTTTTGGGCAGCTTTCCGTCGGTAAAATCACGGGAGGAGAATTTCTTTTACGGGCATCCGCAAAACAGATTCTGGAAAGTTACGTCAATGGTTTTCGGCGAGAAATTGCCGGAGACCATACCTGAGAAAAAAGCTTTTTTGCTGAGAAATAAAATTGCGCTTTGGGATGTTATTGAGTCCTGCGATATAACAGGCAGCTCGGACAGTTCCATAAAAAATGTGACGGTGAATGATTTTTCAAAAATTCTTTCATCGTCACAAATAGAAAAAATATTTGTAAACGGTAAAACAGCTGAAAGGCTTTATAATAAATATGCGCTTTCAAATACCGGAATACCGTGTATATGTCTTCCGTCAACATCGCCGGCGAATGCCGCATGGAGTGTTGAGAAGCTTTTTGGCGAGTGGTCAAAAATCGGGGTTTAACGATTGCCGATTTTTTTCTTTTGCATACGGTATGTGATTTTTGACAAAAGCTTTACCGGCAAAAATCTGGCGAAAAATACAGTGGCACGTATATAAAAGCCGGGGAAAATGTAGAGCTTCTTTCGGAACATTTTTCTTATTGCATACTCTGCAACGCTGTGAGCGTCTGCGCCTTTGAGGCTGAATTTGACGTTTGCCACGCTGTCAAACTCTGTTTTAACCGGGCCGGGACAAAGTGTGCAAATATGAACGTTTGATTTATTTTCCTTAAGCTCGGCGGCAATGCTTTCTGTAAGAACTCTCACATATGCCTTTGTCGAGTAATACGTTCCGAGCAAAGGACCGGGCAGAAATGCGGCAATAGATGCGACATTTAAAATATATCCGCTGTTTTTCTCTGAAAATTTGCATACGAAAAGCTTAGTTAAAATGTGAAGAGCCGAAACATTTGTATCAATCATTTCAAGCTCTTTTGAAAGGTCGGTTTCCAAAAAACTTCCGCACAGTCCGAAGCCTGCGTTGTTGATTAGAATTTCGGTATCATCGGTATACGCTTTTGAAAACACGCTAAGTGCTTCTTCACGCTTTGAAAGGTCAGCGGTTATTATTTCAGTGTCGCAGCCGAATTTTTCCTTAAGCTTTTCAAGTCTTTCTTTTCTTCTTGCAATCAGTGTAAGTGAGTATCCTTTTTCATGCAGAATATTTGCAAACTCAAGACCAATCCCCGAACTTGCACCTGTTATAACCGCACGCATAACATCGCCCCCAAAATAAATTGAGGCATACGAATATATGCCCCAAGTGTAATGCTTTAAGATTATAAAACCTTGTTTAAGAAGTCTACCGTTCTCGGATTTTTCGGATTTTGGAATACCTCCTCGGGAGTACCCTCTTCGAGAACATATCCGCCGTCAAGGAACAGTATCTTATCGGAAACCTCACGTGCAAATCCCATTTCATGCGTAACGACAGCCATAGTCATACCGCCGGAGGCAAGCTCCTTCATAACGGCAAGAACCTCACCGACCATTTCCGGGTCAAGTGCGCTTGTCGGTTCGTCAAACAACATTATATCAGGGTCCATGGCAAGCGAGCGTGCAATTGCAACTCTTTGCTGCTGACCGCCCGATAATTGATGAGGATAGCAGTTTGCCTTGTCGCTTAATCCGACACGCTCTAAAAGAGCCATGGCTTTTTTCTCGGCTTCCTCTTTTGACATACCTTTTAAATCCATCGGTGCAAGCATAATATTTTTCTTCACCGTTAAATGCGCAAATAGGTTAAAGCTTTGAAAAACCATGCCGATATTTTCTCTTACTTTGTTAATATCGGTTTTTTTGTTAGTAATTTCAACGTCATCGACAATTATTGTACCGCTTGTCGGCTCTTCGAGTCTGTTAAGACATCTTAAAAGCGTCGATTTCCCCGAACCTGACGGCCCGATAATGCATACAACCTCGCCCTCTTTGACGGTTAAGTCAATACCTTTTAATACATGGGTATTGCCAAAGCTTTTTTTCAAATCAGTTACTTTTACTTTTTCTTTCATAATTAATCTTATTCTCCAAACGCTTAGAAACAATCATCAGTATAGAAATAACAATCAGGTAATACGCCGCAACAAACAAGTACGTTTCAAAGTATTGATACGTTTTTCCGACATATGTATTTGCTCTGTTTGTAAGCTCGGCAAGACCTATAACCGAGAGGATTGACGTATCCTTGATTGTAATGATAAATTGGTTTACCATTGACGGAAGTGCAATTTTAAATGCCTGCGGCAGAACAATTTTCATCATGGATTTTCTGTAACTGAAGCCGAGACTTCTTGCTGCCTCCATTTGTCCTTTCGGAACTGCGTTTATTCCGCCTCTGAATATTTCGGAAAGGTATGCGCCAGCGTTAAGGCTGAGTGTTATAACTCCTGCCGAAAACGGCGAAAACGTAAACTTGCCCACAAACATTCTGAAAAGCTGCGGAATACCGTAAAATATGAAAATTGCCTGTACTATCATCGGCGTACCTCTGATAATCCAAACATATGCTTTAGAAATTCCTTGCAATACCTTGCTTTTCGATATATCCATAAGACACGATAAAAGTCCTATAACAATACCGATTGCAATTGAAAACAAGGAAATCAGAACTGTGATTTTTACACCGGAGAGTAACATTCCGGTTGCATTTGTTAGTACTCTGTTAAAATCCATATAACCACTCTCATATATTTATTTAAGGTCTGCCTTGCCGTATATGCGGCTGTTCGGCAGACCTTTTCTTAATTAATAACCGTATTTTGAAAGTATTTCTTTATACTTGCCGTTAGCCTTAATATTCTTAAGACCTGCGTTGAACTTTTCGATAAGCTCAGCATTTTCACCCTTCTTTACAGCGAAGCCGTAGCCTGCCGGGTTAATAACCTCACCGATTGTATGAAGCTTTACACCCTCTGACTTAATTGCCCATGCGATAACCGAGTAGTCCTCAAAGCAAGCGTCGTTTACACCGCTGATTACAGCCTGATACATTGACGGCGAATCTTCGTAATATGAAATTTCAAATCCGTATTTGTCTTTAATCGACTCTGTATATTCAAGGCTGAGAGTTCCGTTTTTAGCGGCAACCTTTTTACCCTTTAAGTCAGCCTCTGACTTTATATCGCTGTCGGGAGTTGTAACAAGGATTTGTCCGTCATCAAAATATGAATCGGAGAAGTCAAATGTTTGCTTTCTTTCGTCGCTTATGGACATACCTGCAATCATAGCGTCCGACTGACCGGACTGAACAGAGCCCATGGCTGCCTTAAAGCCTTCATTCTTCATTTCATACTCAAATTTCTGATCTTCGGCAATAGCTGCCACCAAATCCATATCAACGCCGGTATACACACCTTTTTCCTCATCGAGAAATTCAAACGGTGCGAATGAGCTGTCAGATGAAATTATGTACTTTTCTGTTGGTTTTTCTCCGCATGATGCCAAGCTCATGCATGATACAAGCGCAAGCGCTGCGCATAAAACTTTTTTAAACTTCATTTTTTTTACCAATCCTTTCTGTCTTTTATTAACATATAAATATAATCCAAACAATATTATATCATACTTTTAGAAAGAATTCAATACCTTTTTCGTAAATTATATAAATTGCATAAAAAATATGTACACCGCCAATATATGATTTACTTTAAATTTTGTTTGATTTATGTATTGCCTTACTCAAAGAATTATGTTATACTATATGTGTCAGATGACGGCTTACTAAAGTACAATCGCTGCGGCAGTTCAAAGACGCTCTGTTGCGGCTTTTTGATTTGAGGGATTTTATATGAAACGTTTTATTTGTTTGCTTTTATTTTTGGTTTTACCCGTCAGCGCTTTTGCTGACAATGATTCCGAGCTTAAAAAAACTGCGGAATATGTGTGCAAAACCGTGCAGAATCCGACTGTTTCATCAATCGGCGGTGAATGGGGAGTAATTGCGCTTGCGTCGAGCGGAGAAAATGTTCCGGACGGATATTTCAACAGATATAGAGATAATGCGCTCGAATATGTTACGGAAAAGGGCGGAGTGCTTCATGAAAGAAAATACACGGAGTATTCGAGGGTGGTTTTGGCGCTTAATGCAATCGGAGAAAATCCCCGTTCCTTCGGCGGATTTGATTTAACGCTTCCGCTTCTTGATACGGAAAAGACAGCTTGGCAGGGCATAAACGGCTCTGTTTGGGCCTTAATTGCTTTAAACAGCGGTGATTATGCACCCGAAAACATATGCCGTGTGTATAAAAACAATATTTTGGCGGCGCAAAATGATGACGGCGGCTGGTCGTTCGGCGGCGGTGCGTCTGATGTGGATTTGACGGCTATGGCGCTTTGTGCGCTGTCGGAATATCCGGAGGAAGAAACGGCGATTAAATGGGGTATTGACTTTTTGTCGAACGCACAGACACAAAGCGGAGGATTTGTAAGCGGAGATGTCGAAAATTGCGAAAGCACGGCTCAGGTTATAATAGCGCTGTGCAGTCTTAATATTCCGCTTGATGATGAAAGATTTGTAAAGGGCGGAAATACGCTTGTCGATAATTTGCTTTCATATTCAAACGAAAACGGAAGCTTTAATCATACCGATCAAGAAAATCTAATGGCAACCGAGCAGGCGTTTTGCGCACTTTCGGCAATGAAACGTGAAAAAAACGGAATGAGCGGTATTTACAGGCCGTCCGATGAAGAAAAAAACAGTCTTTTGACGGCGGATAAAAAGAATGATGAAGCAAAAGATGAAATACATTTTTCGGATGTTGACGACGGAGCAAAGGAAATTATTTCTCTTGCAAAAAAAGGAATAATAAACGGAATGGGCGATGATATGTTTGCGCCCGACAATACAATGACACGTGCGGAGTTTGCGGCAATAACCGTGCGCAGTGTGGGACTTGAGGAAAAGTCGGTAAATAAATTTGATGACGTTACGCAGGGTGATTGGTTTTACGGAGCCGTTTCCGCTGCGTTTGAAAGCGGAATTGTAAACGGTGTATCGGATAATTTGTTTAATCCGGGCGGCACAATTACACGCCAGGAGGCGATGTGCATGGTTATGCGTGCGGCAAGGCTTTTGGGTGTCGGCGGAGAATATGATAAAGACGCTGTTCGTGATGTTTTGTCCGTTTATGAGGATTATACACAGATAAGCTCGTGGGCAGCGGAGAGTGCGGCTTTTTGCATAGACTTGGGTATTTGCCCCGAAAGAGAATTTATAAATCCCGATGAAAATGTGACAAGAAGCGAAATAGCAGTTATGATTTACAACATGATGCATAAGGCTCATTTGATATAACACGGAGGAAGATTGTTTGGAAAAGTATAAAAACAGGATTATATTTGCGGCATTAACGATGCTTGTTTTGGTTTTTGCTTTTGTATTCGGCGGGAGCAAGCCGAAAGAAAGTGATTTGCCTGTTGCGGCTACGGAGTCGGTATCACCGAATATAAGCGAAACCCAGACGCTGCCGCCGCAAGCAACGGGGCAATCCGTTTTGGCGCCTGCTCCGGAAAGTACACCGAAAGCAGAAGAAAAATCGGAAGTTGTGCAAACGGAATCTCCGACGCAGGCACCTGCAAAAGCCGAGGAAATAAAACCCGAAATAACAGCAGAGCCAACGGAAACGGATGTAGCTAACAAATGCACGCTCAGCGTCAGATGCGACACGATTTTAAATAATATGGACAGGCTTGTAAAATCCAAAACCGATATTGTACCCAAGGACGGAGTTATTTACCCCGAGCAAGAGGTCGAATTTAATGAGGGTGAGAGTGTATTTAACATTTTGCGCCGGGAAATGAAAAAGAATAAAATACATATGGAGTTTGTGAACACTCCCGTTTATAAAAGTGCGTATATAGAGGGGATAGCAAACATTTACGAGTTTGACTGCGGAGAACTGTCGGGCTGGATGTACAGAGTAAACGGCGAGTTTCCGAATTTCGGCTGTTCTAAGTACACCGTCAGCAGCGGTGACAGGATAGAATGGCTGTACACGTGTGATTTGGGTGCCGATATAGGCGGCGGCACAGGTCAAAAAGACGAATAAAATTTGACGGAGGACGGAATATGCAGGCATATCATCCGGCATTGAGTTTTATATATTTTGCCTTTGTGATAGGCTTTTCAATGTTTTTTTTAAATCCTTTGTGTCTTGCGATAAGCGTTTTGTCATCTTTTGCGTATTCGGTGATTATCGGCGGCAGAAAGGCGCTTCGGGAAAACGTAAAATTTGTAATTCCGCTTGCGGTGTTGGCTGCGGTTATAAATCCGCTTTTTAATCATGAGGGGCAGACCGTTTTGGCTTATTTTCCCAACGGCAATCCGCTGACGCTTGAGTCAATATGCAGCGGCTGTGCTTCGGTGGCAATGCTCGCAGCCGTAATATTTTGGTTTTCATGCTTTAATAAAATAATGACCGGTGACAAAATCATGTATATTTTCGGCAGAATATCACCGTCGTTTTCGCTTATTATATCAATGACACTGAGATTTATACCTCGATTTAAGGAGCATTTAAGAGAAATATCGCTTGCACAGAGAGCATTGCACGGCGAAAAAACGCACGGCACGTTCGGAAAAATTAAGGACGGTATAAAGATCGTTTCAGCAATGCTTACGTGGTGTTTTGAAAACTCAATTGATACGGCGGACAGTATGAAAAGCCGAGGCTTCGGCAGCGGGAAACGTGTTGCGTACACAAATTATGTGTTTGAAAGACGTGATTTTTTTATGCTTTGGGCAGTTATATGCGGAGGGGTTTATATATTTATCGGCTGTTTGAAGGGTGCGTTTCGTTTTGCGTTTTTTCCTACATTCAGCCATGCGGAGCGTTCCGCTTACTTTATAAGCGTCTTTGCCGTTTATGCACTTTTTTCTGCTGCACCGATTATTATTGAAATATGGGAGGTATTGCGTTGGAAAAAATTAAAATCGAAAATTTAAGCTTTACATATCCTATGTGTGAAAATTCGGCACTTCGCAATGTATCTCTTACGGTGTCAGACGGCGAATTTATTGTGCTGTGCGGAAAATCCGGCTGTGGAAAAACAACGCTTTTGCGGCTTTTAAAGCCTGTCATTGCACCCCACGGCAAGCGAAACGGCAAAATACTGTTCGGCGGTAAGGATATTTTATCTCTCAGCGCAAGGGAGCAGGCGCAAAACATAGGATTTGTGATGCAAAATCCCGATAATCAAATTGTGTGCGACAAGGTTTGGCACGAGCTTGCTTTTACTCTTGAGAGCTTGTCATATCCGAGAGATAAAATACGTGCAAAAGTTTCGGAAATATCATCTTTTTTCGGAATACAGCAGCTTTTTCACAAAAATATATCAGAGCTTTCGGGAGGTCAAAAACAGCTTGTAAATCTTGCGTCTGCAATGATTTGCGAGCCGTCCGTGCTTATACTTGATGAGCCGACCGGACAGCTTGACCCCATTGCCGCACGTGAATTTTCCGAGGCGGTATACCGAATAAATCGTGAAACGGGAGTTACGGTTATTCTTTGCGAGCACAGAACGGAAAATGTGTTTGAAAAGGCTGACCGTGTTGTTGTGATGGATAACGGTGAGATTATTGCGGATGCACCGCCGCGCGAGGTTGGCACGATGCTGAAAAACACCGATATGCTGCTTTCATTTCCAACTCCTATGCGGATTTTTTACAAAAGCGGCGCAGACGGAGAGTGCCCCGTAAACATAAGAGAGGGCAGAAGCTGGCTGACTGAGAAAGAACCAGACCGTCATGCCGTGTTTTCGGAAAACGCCTCTGTTGAAGACAAAACAGCGGTTGAGGTTAGGGAGGTATGGTTCAGATACGAAAAAAACGAGCCTGATATTATAAAAGGCATTTCGCTTAAGGTGAGAAAAGGAGAAATATTTTCGATACTCGGAGAAAACGGAGCAGGAAAGACAACGCTTCTCGGAATGCTCGGCGGAGTGCTTGGACCGTATCGAGGCAAGGTTATTGTTGCCGACGGGATGCGCACGGCGGTGCTCACTCAAAATCCTCAAAGCCTTTTTACGAGAAAAACCGTTATGGCGGAGCTTGAGGCTGTTTCGTGCGATATATGTAAGATAAATTATACGGTGAGTTTGTGCGGGCTCGACGGTTTGACGGATAAGCATCCGTATGACCTTTCGGGCGGAGAACAGCAGAGGGCGGCGCTTGCGATTGTGCTTTTGACGAATCCGGATATTCTTATTCTTGACGAGCCTGCAAAGGGACTTGATGCGTATTATAAGAAAAAGCTTGCGCTAATATTTAAAAGTCTTAAAAAAAGCGGAAAAACCATTATAACGGTATCTCATGATATTGAGTTTTCGGCAAGCATTTCCGACAGATGTGCAATGCTTTTTGACGGCAGGACAGCGGCTTGCGATACGCCGAGACGGTTTTTCGGAGGTATGAGTTTTTACACAACGGCGGCCGCTGCAATGGCAAGAGGTATTTTGCCCGGGGCAATCCTTGAGGGTGATATTTTAAAAGCTCTCGGATGTGATGAAGCGGACGAGAATATCAGCCCTTATAATCCGCCGAGCGACAAGGGTGTGAAAAAAAAAGAGAAAAAAAGCTTTGGAATTAAAGAGATAGCCGGAGGCGCTTTTATTCTTTTGTTTTTTGTATTTGCATTTGTATATTTAAAAGGGAAATCGGTTGTTGCGGAAATTATAAGCAGTGTATTTTTGGTTGTCGGATGTCTTTTGTGCGCACCCAAGAAAAAAATAGGCGTTACAAATGTAAAATCAAAGCGTAAAGCGTCAAAAAGAACTGTTGCCGCAGCGGTTGCCGTACTTTTTCTTATACCGATTACCGCTATGGCAGGGATTGTGTTTCTGGACGACAGAAAATACTATTTTATCAGTCTGCTTATTATATTAGAGGCAATGATGCCGTTTGCGTTCGTGTTTGAGGGAAGAAAGCCACAGGCAAGAGAGCTTATAATAATCAGCGTGCTGTGCGCTCTTTGCGTTGCCGGGAGAGAGGTTTTTGCACCGTTTCCGCAGTTTAAACCGGTTGCCGCAATGGTTATAATATCGGGTGTATGCTTCGGAGGAGAGGCCGGATTTCTTGTCGGTGCAGTCGGTGCGTTTGTTTCCAATTTTCTTTTCGGTCAAGGACCGTGGACACCGTGGCAGATGTTTTCTTTCGGGATAATCGGTTTTTTGTCGGGCATAGTGTTCGGGAGCGGACTGATAAAAAAATCAAGAGAGAGCTTTTGCGTGTTCGGATTTTTATCGACGTTTTTAATATACGGCGGAATAATGAATCCGTCATCGGTTATAACAACGCAGTCGGCAGTTAATTTTAAGATGATAATGTCTTCATATGTTGTCGGATTCCCGTTTGACTTGATTCATGCGCTTTCAACCGTGTTCTTTCTATGGATTGCCGCAGAACCGATGTGTGAAAAGCTCGAAAGAGTTAAAATTAAATACGGCTTGATAGAAAGCTGAAATTTCAAGTCGGCAAAGATTCTTTTCTTGCTATCAACAAATTTCGCCTCTCGGCGTATACACATACGCCTCCGGGTATTTGAAAACTAAAGTTTTGGCTCGGTTTGTTGATTCAAAAGTTTCTTTCTATTCCTTTGAAAAATTTAAGGCTGTTTAAAAAAGTCAATTGACTTTTTTAAACAGCCCCTTTTTAAATATGTCGGGTGATTAAGCCTCCGGCAAGTTATGCTCCTTACGAAAGCTTTTAAGCATATTATCAACGATTTTTTTGCTCTTATCTTCGTTATAACAACAGTTTCTCCAAAGTCGGCTGTTATAGAAATCTGTTATCAGCTTCAGCATTTTCTTATCGCTGATAACCGACATGGTACAGCCGTTCCACCAGCTGAAGTCGGTATTATATATGTGTGCGGATTTGCCGGCGCATATAAACACATCAAAATCTCTTACATAGTAATCTTTTTTCAGTATCTTAAAATGCACACCATTTGTTGAAAGGAAGTTATTCATTGTCAGCAGGCGCTCCTCGGGTGAAAGATTGTCGAAAGGCGCAAAGTGATCTCCCGTTCTTCCGATTTGCAAAAAATTATAAAGTCCATCCTCGGTAAAGATTACTTTTCTCGTTATTCCGCATTCTTTGATGAATTTTAATCTGTTCTCCATCACGGAATACATTGACTTAATATACGGGTCGTCGGGTGATTTCCCGAGAAAGTTTGCCTTTTTCATAAGATTGCTTTGAATTTCAAAAGGTATGAATACAAAGCACGGTGTTTTTCCTATATGAAAGGTGGGGTATTTATCCGTTTCCGCAACTTCCTCAAGCAGAGGAATGAGCTGACTGCTTTTAAGCGGTTCTGTGCGTATTTGCTTTGAAACGGATATAAGCAAATCACGTCGACAGACTAGGTATCTGTAAAAATCCTCCGTTACGGGTATTTCTATGTAATGGCATTTTGTGTTGTCTATATACTCCATTATCTGCGCAATGTAATTGCCGTCCTTTTCGGTCAAGATGACAATTCTCTTTATGAGCATACCTGTGCCGGAGCATTCGTAAGCCTTGTAGTCGTTATAAATCGAAAGACTCATGAGCGATAGAATTTGTTTGCCCTTTGACGGCAGGTCATTGTCGTTATAGAAGAAATGGCTGATTTTAAGCGAGCATCCGTCGTGCTGCTTTTTGTGAATTAAATCGTTAAGCCTGAAAATAAGCTCGCTGTTTACAGCGTCCTCGGCTATTATTGTCGTATTTTTTCCTACGCACTTTGACAGTATTTCTTCTATTGTAATATCTATTTTTGTGCCGTCATGCTTTAAAAAACAGCTCATTCCATCTGCATTTCTCGCCCCGCCGTACAGCGTCAGAAGGTTATCTATCGCAAGTTTTTCTCCGCGTGATACAGGTTCGCTCTCTATTGCACGCTGCATATATCTTTTTTCCTCGGCGGTTAGATTTATAACCTCCGAGAGCTTTTCGGAAAATTTGATAATCGATTTGGTACTGCTTTCATCATTTAAAAGTCTGACTATTGTTGTTTTGCTTTTATTGCCGGTCATTTCCGTAAGCTTTGACGTGCTTATGTTTCTTGTTTTCATTATGTAATTTAAGAATTCGCCGAAAGTAAAACAAAACTTCATTTTTACAATCCTTTTTATTATAGTAACTTATTTTCTTTCTATTTTATCATATTTTTTAAAAAAATCAATAGTTTTTTACATATTCGTAAAAAAAACAGCGTTTTGCCGTGAATTAGGTAAATGATTGTGATTAATTATGTTTTATACGCTTAAAAATTATTGCCCGATTGTTTTAATTTACATATTAGCAATTTCCTTGTTTTAAGCGGAATTTTGCTGTTCATATCGGACAGAATTTTTTACTTTTATCCGAATAGAATTAAATAATCTTTGAAAATGTTTGTTTTTCTTTTTTTATTTTTGATTTTTTGCGAAAAAAGTATTGACATTTTGTTTTTTATGGTTTATAATGATTATAGTATTGTTTTTGTTTTAGTTTTTTCTATTTATTACGATTAATAATTCAGAAAGGCAGAGTGCGATTAATATGGACAAGTTTTATA
This sequence comes from uncultured Clostridia bacterium, assembly GCA_934486495.1. Lineage (GTDB taxonomy): Bacteria > Bacillota > Clostridia > UBA1381 > UBA1381 > RGIG9115. The sequence continues at coordinate 4,012 of CAKSPW010000015.1, read as the reverse complement.
AAGAGCCTGTCGAAAAAAGTGAGCGTATTGATAAGCTCAAAGAAGCGCTTTTCGCCCAAATGCCGCAGGTTGAAGCAGACAGGGCGGTTATAGTTACCGAGGCATACAAAAAGAGCGAAGGCGAGCCGATTATAAAAAGACGAGCTCATGCGTTTCGGGCAATTTGCGAAAATCTACCTATAACAATCCGTGATAATGAACTGATTGTCGGTTCGAATGCGATTCATCCGAGAAGCTGTCAGTCATTCCCGGAGTATTCATTTGAATGGCTTGAGGCGGAGTTTGATACCCTTTCAACAAGAAGCGCCGATCCGTTTTATATTTCGGACGAAACAAAGACTCAGCTTGGCGAATGTTTTAAATATTGGAAAGGGAAAACGACAAGCGAGCTTGCTACGGCATATATGGCGCCGGAGGCACTTCGTGCAATAGACCATAATATATTTACTCCCGGAAATTATTTTTATAACGGAGTCGGACATTTAACGGTTAAATATGACGAGGTATTAAAAATCGGTTTTTCGGGAATTTCAAAGCGGGCAAAGGATGCTCTTGAAAATCTCGGAAAGGGCAACGGAGAATATGCGGCAAAGGCGGCATTTCTCGAAAGCGTAATCGAATGCTGTGATGCAGCTGTTACATATGCACACAGATACGCCGCTCTTGCAGAGGATAGTGCAAAAAAATGCGGTGATGAAAAAAGAGCGGCGGAGCTTATGCAAATTTCAAGAAACTGCCGCAGAGTACCGGAGTTCGGTGCACAAAGCTTTTACGAAGCTTGTCAGTCATTTTGGTTTGTTCAGATGCTTATTCAGACGGAGGCGAGCGGACACTCTATTTCTCCGGGACGCTTTGACAGATATATGTATCCTTATTATAAGGCAGATCTTGACAAGGGCGATATAACACGTGCCGAGGCTCAGGAGCTTATAGATTGTATATGGGTTAAGCTGAATGATTTAAATAAAGTTCGTGATGCCGCTTCGGCAGAGGGATTTGCAGGATACAGCCTGTTTCAAAATCTTATTGTCGGCGGTCAGGATGAGAGCGGAACGGATACGACAAACGACCTTTCGTTTATGTGTATAACGGCTTCAATGCATGTTGCACTTCCGCAGCCGTCGCTTTCAATAAGGGTTTGGAATGGTTCTCCGTACGAGCTGCTTGCACATGCGGCACGTCTTACGAGAACGGGTATAGGTCTGCCGGCATACTACAACGATGAGGTTATTATTCCGTCGCTTATGAGCCGTGGACTTACGCTTGAGGATGCACGCGACTATAATATAATCGGCTGTGTTGAACCGCAAAAGTCGGGCAAAACGGACGGATGGCATGACGCCGCATTCTTTAATATGTGCCGTCCTCTCGAGCTTGTTTTCTCAAACGGTGTTGACGAGGGCGAGCAGATAAGTATTCAAACGGGCGACGTTGAAAAAATGAGCAGCTTTGAAGAATTCTACGATGCGTACAAAAAGCAGATGAATTATATGATAGAGCTTCTCGTAAACGCCGATAACGCAATAGATACGGCGCACGGTGTAAGATGTCCGCTTCCGTTTGTATCATCTATGGTTGATGATTGTATAGAACGCGGAAAATCAATTCAGGAGGGCGGAGCCGTTTATAATTTTACCGGCCCGCAAGGCTTCGGTATTGCAAACGTTGCCGATTCTCTTTATGCAATCAAAAAGCTTGTGTTCGAGGATAAAAAGCTTACTCTCGGCGATCTTAAGGAGGCAATGGCTCACAACTACGGAAAATCGGGGGATAACAAGGCTGCCTTTGACGCAACGGTTGAAATTGTGAAAAGATTGTCGGAAAACGGCATGGATATAACAGACGAAACGATTAAACAAATTTATGCGGGTGTTGCAGGCGGAGATGAGAACTCGGCAAAATATGCGCATATAAAAGATATGATAGACGAGCTGCCTAAATTCGGTAACGATATTGAAAGTGTGGACAATATCGCACGTGAGGCGGCATATACCTACACAAAGCCGCTTGAAAAGTATAAAAATCCGCGCGGAGGAATGTTCCAGGCAGGACTTTATCCGGTATCGGCAAATGTACCTCTCGGAGCGCAGACGGGAGCAACTCCGGACGGAAGATATGCTAAAACTCCGGTTGCGGACGGCGTAAGCCCGTCGGCGGGAAAGGACGTAAACGGTCCGACCGCAGCGGCAAACTCCGTTTCAAGACTTGACCATGCAATAGCATCGAACGGTACTCTCTATAATATGAAATTCCATCCGTCGGCACTTGAAGGCACGTCGGGAATTGACAGCTTTATAAATCTTGTAAGAGGTTATTTTGACAGAAAGGGAAGTCATATGCAGTTTAACGTTGTAAGCCGTGAAACGCTTATAGACGCACAGAAAAATCCCGAAAAATACAAGGGACTTGTTGTTCGTGTCGCAGGTTACAGCGCACTGTTTACTACTCTTTCAAAATCTCTTCAGGACGATATTATAAACAGAACGGAACAACAGGGATTTTAAGGAGCGGCCGAAATGAATTATTTAAATGAAAAGGGAAGAATTTTTGATATTCAGAGATTTTCCGTTCATGACGGGCCGGGGATAAGGACGATTGTGTTTTTAAAAGGATGTATGATTCGCTGCCGTTGGTGCTGTAATCCCGAATCGCAGGAATATGCGATACAGTCGATGGTTATCGGCGGCAAAACGAAAATAGTCGGAAAAGACGTTACGGTAGACGAGGTTTTGGATGAGGTAAAAAAGGACAGAATTTATTACAGACGCTCCGGCGGCGGAATGACACTGTCGGGCGGTGAGTGCTTCTTTCAGCCGGACTTCATGCTTGCGCTTTTAAAGGGTGCAAAGGAGGAGGGGATAAATACTGCGATTGAGTCAACCTCGTGTACAAAATTCGATATCATCGAGAGAGCGCTTCCGTACATTGATTATTATTTGATGGATATAAAGCATACGGACAGCCGAAAGCATAAGGAATACACCGGCGTTTCAAACGAGCTTATTCTCGAGAATGCAAAGCGTATTGCGAAAAGCGGACAGAACTTAACAATTCGTGTTCCGGTCATTCCGGGGTTTAATGATACAGAAAGTGAAATATCGTCAATAGCCGAATTTGCGTCATCTCTTGACGGCGTAACGGAGCTTCACCTTCTTCCGTATCATAAGCTCGGACTTGATAAATACAACGGTCTCGGAAGGGATTACGGCATGGGCAATGCGCAGCTTTTGACAAATGAGAAAAAAGATTCGTTAAAGCATGCGGCGGAAAAATCCGGACTTAATATTACGATAGGAGGGTGATAAAATGAACGAAATGCTTCATGACAGAATGAGAATTATACAGGAAATTGTTCCCGGTAAGCAGCTTACTTTGGTTCATTTGATTGCAAACCCCGACGACAATCTCTATGATAAACTCGGACTTGAAAAGCGTACAAGCTCCGCAATCGGAATCGTAACCGTGACACCTGCCGAAACGGCGATTATACTCGGAGACATATCTTTAAAGTCTTCGGGTGTGTATCTTGAATGTGTTGACAGGGTCAGCGGAACGCTCATTTTCACCGGAAGCGTATCCGAGGTTGAAGCCGCACTTCACGCTTTGTCGGATTATGCCGAAAATAAGCTCAAATTTGAAGTGTGTGAAATGACAAAAACATAAAAAATGAACAAAACCAAAGAATTTCAAAAATAAAAACAAAAAAACAAAGAAAAAGTATTGACAAATCAAAAAATGTAGTGTATAATATTGTTGTAATAAAACAAAAAACAACAATACCAAAAATAAAAAAGCAAAGGGGACAGAAAAATGGTATCAGAATACGAAATCAAAAAACAAATCTGCGACATCGGCAAGAGAATTTACAACAGAGGAATGGTTGCCGCAAACGATGGTAACATTTCGGTAAAGCTCTCTGAAAATGAATTTCTTTGTACACCGACAGGCGTAAGCAAAGGCTTCATGACACCGGAGTACATCTGCAAAATCGACAGACAGGGCAATATCATCC
>CAKSPW010000014.1 GCA_934486495.1 uncultured Clostridia bacterium | reverse complement strand
AACGCTTTTAAATCTCTTTTCGGCTTTTGCACCGTATATCGCATGAACACTGCGCTTTAAAAGCTTATCGGGTACCTTTGTATTTGTCTTTTCAAGCAGCATCATAGTCTGCTTTATTTCAACGTCAGTTACACGTATATTATTCTCCGGATATTTTATAAAGGCGATTATTGCAGTCCATACAAGTGCAATAAAAATGAGCAAAAATATACTTGTTCTTTTAAAAAGCTTCATAATTTATGCAGGCACGGGGATAGTAATACTAACCTCTGTACCCTTTCCTACCTCACTTGTAATTTTAATTTTCCCGCCGAAAATATTTTCAACCGTCTGCTTTGCTATGGCAAGTCCGAGTCCGGTTCCGCCCGTACCTCGTGACCTCGCCTTGTCAACTCTGTAAAATCTGTCGAATATGTTCGGCAAATTCTCCTCGGGTATACCTATACCGTTATCCGTAACCTTAATGCAAATATCGTTATACACCTTGCTTGTGTAAACTTCTATCACACCGCCGTCCTGCGTATATTTAACGGCATTTGTAACAATATTTATAATCACTCTCTCAAGCGCATCGGGGTCGCCCATAATAACAGGTACATCATTTATCGGGCTGTACGTCAGAGTTTGACCCTTCTTGGCAGCTGTAATCTGCATACGATCGGTAACGGCGGTTACGATTTTTCTCACATCGACAGCCTCCGGTATCTTATACGAGGAATGCTTGTCATCAAGTGCCGACAGCGTAAGCAAATCGCTTATAAGCCTTGCCATTCTGTCCGCCTCGGACGCAATTACGCCTATAAATCTTGCCGCAAATTCCCCCTCTGCGGCAGGACTGTCAAGAAGCGTTTCCGAATACGATTTTATCGTCGTTATCGGCGTTCTAAGCTCATGCGACACATCGGCAACAAATGCACGCCGCGAGTTTTCGAGAAGCTCCTGCTTTGTCGTATCATGAATTACGACAACTATACCGCCGATTTTTCCGTCAAGCTCAAACGTCTTAAAGCTCATCAGTATGCACTTTTCCTTATCGAGCGTAACCTTTCGCTCAACATCGCCGTCGGGCTTCATATAAAGCAGGTCGCCGATTGTTATATCTGCATTTATCTCCTTGAAAAACTTATCAAACTCTATATCGTCAAGATAATTTCTCGAAAGAAGTCTTTTTGCCTCGTTATTATAATGAATAAGCTCGCCCTTTGTATTAAACGCAAGCAAGCCATCGTTCATGCTTTGCAAAATAGTTTCAAGCTTCGTCTGATCGCTCCTCGCCTCCGTCACGGCAAAATCAAGCTTATCCGCCATATTTACAAGAGCGTCGGAAAGCTCGGAAAACTCGTCGTGACCGGCTATATCGGTTTTTGCGTCGAGTTCGCCGTCAGAGAGCCGCTTTGCCCAGCGATTTAACTGCTTAAGCGGAATTGTAACCGAATTTGCAACATACAGACCGCAAAACATCGACAGCACAATACCGCCCAAAAGACAAAATACATAAAGAATCAGCGTTCGGCGCACGTTATCGTATAAAATATCGCCGTTATCGTTTATATAAACAATATATTTTGACGCTCCGAGTGCAAGTGCATAATCCATCTGCTTTTGTATAAGCGACGTTGACATACCCGCATTTCCGTTGAGTGCGGCAATAACCGACGGAGTTTTTGAAACACCGTCATTAATCACACTTTCACTCGTTGAATAAAGCGGTGCGCCCGACGAATCAAGCACACACATATATCTTGAAGAATTTATACCAAGCTCACCCGAATACGTCCAAATTCTGTCATACAGCTTTTTCGCATTGTCCTTTTCAACCATATTAACCGTCATATCCGTGCCGTCATTATTTACGGTATAATCAACCGTTTCGGCAATATCGCAAAGCTCACGTACAAATTCATCATTGAAAACAGTCTTAACCGACGTTTCAAAGCTTTGCTTTTCTCCGTAAATCACCGTACCGAGCTCAATTGCGCAAATAATCGTAAGAACAGCCGTAATACAAAGTGTACACAAAACGGCAAGCTTCCATTTTATACTTCTGAAATTATTCAAAAAAATCCCTCTTACTTACTGAAATAATATCCCAAGCCACGTTTTGTTATGATATATTTAGGCATACTCGGGTCGTTCTCAATTTTTTCTCTGAGTCGTCTTACCGTTACGTCAACCGTTCTCACATCGCCGTAATATTCATATCCCCACACGTTTTCAAGAAGCTTTTCTCTTGAAAAAATCTTTTCCGGCTGTGTTGCAAGAAACTTCAAAAGCTCAAATTCTCTCAGCGTAATATCAAGCACTCTGCCGTTTTTTGAAACCTCATAGCGTTCGGTATTAATAGCCAAATCACCCGTATATATAACGTGGTCGGATTTTTCGGTATTAACCTGCGAAACCTCACGATTGTTTACACGTCTCAAATTTGCCTTAACTCTCGCCGTCAGCTCACGCATTGAAAACGGCTTTGTCATATAATCATCGGCGCCAAGCTCAAGACCGAGAACCTTATCAAGCTCCTCCTCACGTGCCGTAAGCATGATAATGGGAACCTGCATATGCTCCTCGCGAATTTTTCTGCACACCTCAAATCCGTCCATTTGCGGCAGCATGACGTCAAGCAAAATAAGATTCGGCTTTTCGTTTATCGCAAGCTCAAGACCCGTTGCACCGTCGAGAGCCTCGATTGTTTCGTAGCCCTCCTTTTGCAAATTAAACTTTAAAATATCAACTATATGCTGTTCATCCTCAATGATAAGAATTTTTCTCGCCATTTAATTCATTCCTTTCGGTAAAAGTATCTGTAATATCTCTACTTTATATTTTAACAGAAAGTTACAAGAATTTCAAGAGTTTTTTACAAATTTGATTGTTTTTTTTCAGTTACCATACAAAATCAAATTCAAGGTCGCCTATTTTAACCGTTTGCCCCTCTTGTATTCCCTTTTCAATCAGCGCATCAATAACGCCCTTTTTAACAAGCGCGCGCTGAAAATACTGAAGCGATTCACGGTCGGAAAAGTTTACACTGCCGCCAACAGCCTCAATCCATGTGCCCGATATAACAAATAAGTCGCCATCACGCTCGATTTTAAAGCCTGTATCGTCAACATCAGCCATAAGCTCCTCAAACGGGTCAGGCTCTGCCTCGTACTCATATATCGGAGGAAGGTCCGAAAGACGTGTATACACCTTCTTCATAAGCTCATCGACACCCTCGCCCGTTGCCGCCGATATGGGATATACCTCATAGTCTTTATTTTTTGCATACTCGATAAATGCGTTATATGCGTCCGAATCCTGCAAAATATCCGTTTTGTTTGCGGCAATAATCTGCGGTCTTTCTTCAAGCTCCATATCGTACTCGGAAAGCTCTTTGTTAATCGTTTCAAAATCCTCAATCGGATTTCTTCCCTCTATGCATGAAACATCGACAACGTGCACAAGAAGCCTTGTACGCTGAATATGACGCAAAAACTCATGTCCGAGTCCGGCGCCTGCGCTTGCGCCCTCTATAAGTCCCGGAATATCGGCTATAACAAAGTTCATATGCTCGCCTACCGAACATACCCCCAAATTCGGGATAAGCGTTGTAAAATGATAGTTGGCGATTTTCGGGTCAGCCTTTGTCGTTTTTGAAAGTATGGTCGATTTTCCCACATTCGGAAAGCCAATCAGTCCGACATCCGCCAAAAGACGAAGCTCCAAATTAACCATTCTCTCCTCACCGCTTCTGCCGTTTTTGGCAAAGTTCGGAGTTTGACGGGTAGGCGTTGCAAAATGACAATTTCCCCAGCCGCCGTTTCCGCCGCGTGCAAGCACAACTGCCGAATCCTCTCTTGACATATCGGCAAGAAGTCTGTTTGACTCACTGTCACGTATAAGCGTTCCCTGCGGCACGAATATTTCTATATCTGCACCGTTTTTTCCTCGCTGACGTTTACCCGAGCCGTCACCGCCGTTTTCGGCAACATATTTTCTTTTATACTTAAAATCCATAAGCGTGGTAAGACCCGTATCAACCTTAAAAACAACGTTGCCGCCCTTACCTCCGTCACCGCCGTCCGGACCGCCTGCCGCAACATATTTTTCACGGTGAAAAGAAATTGAGCCGTTTCCGCCGTTACCTGCTTTTATAAAAATGCGTGCTTTATCTGTAAACATTATTTTCCCTTTCCGCCGTATAAGCCATTTTTTAATCTTCTTTAATTCTTCTGCAAAAGCTTACTAAATTACCGCTTTTAATGGCAATCAAGACTATTAATTCCGCCTGCAAAAGCCTGCCGAAATCACCGTTTTAACTGCCCTGTCGCAGTAATCATTAATTCCGCCCGCAAAAGCCACTAAATTACCGCTTTTAAAATGCTGCCGACAACTCCGCAACACTTTAAAAACCGCAAATATCAGCAATTGATTACCGTACTGAACATTCGGTTATCAATGCCCGAAAATTAACGAAAAAGGCTGTCATTTTATGACAGCCTTAATACTTAAGCGGAATAAACACTGCACTGTGTCTTATCCCTGCCCTTTCTCTCAAACTTAACCTTACCGTCGATAAGTGCAAACAATGTATCATCGCTACCCTTGCCTACATTAACGCCCGGATGGATTTTTGTTCCTCTTTGTCTTACGAGAATATTTCCGGCTAATACACTTTGACCGTCAGCTTTTTTTGCGCCTAAACGTTTACTTTCGCTGTCACGACCGTTTTTTGTACTACCCATACCTTTCTTATGAGCCATGAATTAACACCTCTGCTTTCTCTATGTTTTTACTTTGCAATTAACCGTTAATCTTGGTTATTTCAAGCTTTGTATAAGGTTGTCTGTGACCAATCTTACGTCTGTAATTCTTTTTTCTCTTCATTTTGAAAACGTAAATCTTCTTAGCCTTTCCGTTTTTCAAAACCTTAGCCTCAACAGAAGCACCCTCTACTGACGGTGTACCAACCGTAATCTTATCATCGTTTCCTACGATAAGAACCTTATCGATTGTAACATCTGCGCCTTCTTCAGCTCCGAGCTTCTCAACGAATATAACATCGCCTTCCGAAACCTTATACTGCTTTCCGCCTGTTTCAATTACTGCGTACATAAAAACACCTCCTGATTATTTAATGGAGACTCGCTATTAAGGCAGCGCATGCTTTTAAAACCTTTTCTATGCGGTCATGCTATAATTATATCAAAAAACTCCCGATACGTCAATATGTTTTAAGAAAATCTTATTTTTTTGTGGAATATGCATATTACCCAATGCATTTTACTTGAATTTATGCCGTATATGTGAAATTGCCTTTTCTATTATATCAAGCACATGCTCATCGTCAATGGAATAATATATATTTTTTCCGTCACGTCTTGATTTAACGTGTCCCTCCATTTTTAAAAGCTTGAGCTGATGTGAAACGGCAGACTGCGACACATTAAGCTCATCGGAAATTTCCGAAACGCATTTTTCCTGTTCCGAAACGGCGCAAATTATCCTTACTCTCGTTTCATCACCGAGCACCTTAAAAAATGACGCCAGTCTTTCTACTGTTTTATCCGAAATCATTTTTTTCGCCCTTCCTTACATAAATCTCGTTATTCCCACAAGTATATAAAAAATTACGGGAGTGATATAAACAACACTGTCAAACCTGTCCATAAATCCGCCGTGTCCCGGAAGAATGTTGCCGAAATCCTTAACACCGCTGTCACGCTTAACAGCCGACGCAACAAGGTCGCCGAGCTGTGAAAAAACCGACGTGAACGCACCTATAAGCGCAAGATACAAAAATCCTACCGGTATCTGAATTTTAAGCGCACTCAGAATAAGTCCGTAAACAACGCACGAAACAGCCGATGAGATTATACCGCCTATTGCTCCCTCAATCGTTTTTTTAGGGCTGACACGAGGCATAAGCTTATGCTTTCCGAATGCACGGCCGGCAAAATACGCACCCGTATCCGTCATCCATGCACATATAAACACAATTAAAACGCTCGTAATTCCGAACTGCACATAAATCTTAATCATGCTTCCGAAAAAAATGCTTATAAACAGCGTTAAAAGCGCATTGATTCCGACTTCTTTCGACGATACACGTCCATGCAGAAAAACCATAGCGGCAAGATAAATAAACATTACCGCCGTCATTGCAAAATCAAGGCTTACCTGCCCGAATATTATGGAAGAAAGTATAAGCAGTCCGCCGGCATATCCGACAAACCAAAGAGATTTATCCGTTTTTATGCTTTTGTACACCTCATAGAGCATACAGGCGGTAACAATGCTGACCGCTGCCGTAAACGCAATCTCTCCGGCAAAAATAACCGCAAAAAACACGACAAGTCCCACAAGTGCCGTAACAACACGTCTGAGCATAAAATCACCCCTTTATGCCGCCAAATCTGCGGCCGCGTCCCTGAAAATCAATAATAGCCTTATGTAAATCATGCACCGAAAAATCAGGCCAGAGCTTCGGCGTAAACCACATCTCCGAATAGCTGTTTTGCCAAAGAAGAAAATTGCTGAGCCTTTGCTCTCCGCTCGTTCTAATCAGCAGATCAATATCAGGCTGACCTGCGGTGTAGAGGCAGGCATCAAACAACGCTTCGTCAATATCACCCGGATTTATTTCGCCCTTTACAGCCTTTTCGCAAAGCGTTTTTGCCGCATGAACTATTTCCTCTCTGCCGCCGTAATTGAGCGCAATATTCATTGTGATTCCGCTGTTATTCTTTGTAAATTCCTCGGTTTTTATAATCTGCTCGCGAATTTCCTCCGTCAGCTCATCACGAGAGCCGATGGCACGTATTACAACATTTTCGCCGGCAAGAGTTTTTTCGGCATTTTTAAGATAATTAAGAAGCAAATTCATCAGAAAATCCACTTCTTCCTTCGGTCTTTTCCAATTTTCGGTCGAAAATGCGTAAACAGTTATATAACCGATTCCCATTTTGTTACACTCGGTAACGATTTTTTTAAGATTATCCGCACCTGCCGAATGTCCCGCCGACCTCGGAAGTCCTCTTTTTTTTGCCCATCTGCCGTTGCCGTCAAGGATAACTCCTATATGCTTCGGCAGTCTTTCGTAATCTATTTCGCCTGTAAGCTTTTTTTTAAACAGAAACATATTTAATCTCCCACACAAAATAAATCAAGAGTGTGCCATAACACATGACACACTTTGAGATTTATCGTTTTAGTTCTTTTCAGTAAATTAGATTTCTGTAATTTCCTTTATCTTGTCAGCCTCAATTGTATCTACAAGCGCAACATACTTATCGGTAAGCTTTTGAATATCCTTTTCGGCAGCCTTTACATCGTCTTCCGTAATTTCACCATTCTTCTTTTGAGCCTTTACAGCCTCGAGTCCGTCACGGCGGGCATTACGCACCTGCACCTTAGCCTCCTCGGAGTACTTTTTAACCATTTTTGCAAGCTCTTTTCTTCTCTCCTCCGTAAGCGGTGGAAAAGAAAGTCTTATAACCTTACCGTCATTTTGCGGAGTGATACCAAGGTCTGATGCCTGTATAGCTTTTTCTATTTCCTTAAGGACTGTCATGTCCCACGGCTGAATTACAAGCGTTCTCGGATCGGGAGATGAAATTGCGCCCACCTGACCTATCGGAGTCATCGAGCCGTAATACTCAACCGAGATTTTGTCAAGCACGGACGCATTTGCACGTCCTGCACGTATAGTTTTCAATTCGCCTTCAAAGCCTTCGATTCTTTTCTTCATTTTCTGTTCAACTTCGGGATAATTTGACATAGTTTTCACTTTCCTTTCTGTTTTTTATTACAGCAGCTGTGCTGCTTATTTTCTTATTCCGTCATTGGAAACATATGTTCCTATTTTTTTACCCTTAACAGCCTTAACTATATTTTCGGGGTCATTGAGTCCGAAAACAAGAAGGGGCATATTGTTATCACGGCACATAGACGCAGCCGTTGAGTCCATTACGCCCAAATTCATGCTGAGAATATCGGTGTAAGTAAGAGAGTCAAACTTTTTCGCATTGGGATTTAAGTTGGGGTCGCTGTCATATACCGCATCAACATTTTTGGCAAGAAGAATGATTTCAGCCTCTGTTTCAACGGCTCTCAAAGCTGCCGCCGTATCTGTTGACATGAACGGATTTCCCGTTCCGCAGCCGAAAATTACAACTCTGTTTTTCTCCAAATGACGTACCGCACGGCTTCTGATGTACGGCTCGGCAATCTGACGCATTTCAATACTTGTTTGTACTCTTGTGGGAATACCTGCATTTTCAAAAGCGGAGCAAAGCGCAAGAGCGTTAATGGCAGTTGCGAGCATGCCCATATGGTCGGCACGTGTTCTGTCCATATTACTGCCGCTTCTTCCTCTCCAAATGTTACCGCCGCCGACAACAACACTAACCTGAACACCCAAATCATAAACAGCCTTTACACTGTTTGAAATAGATGAAAGAGTATCCTCGTCAAGTCCGAATCCGTTTTCTCCGGCAAGTGCTTCGCCGCTGATTTTAAGTAATACGCGTTTATATTTAGTACCCATTTGTTCCTCTCCCGTATATATTTATTTATAAGGTACGGTCACACAAAAGCGGCCGTCCGAATTTACAATCTTACAAAAAGGGGAAACACGATAAAACAAAAAGCCTTTAGTGTTCCCCCTCTTTTATTCAATCAAATTCAATTATTTAATCATGCTTGCAACTTCGTCAGCAAAGTTCTCCTGCTTCTTTTCGATGCCTTCGCCCTTTTCAAATCTGACATAGCCTACAAGCTTAACGCCCTTTGAGGAGAGATACTGTTCAACCTTAAGGTCGCCGTTCTTAACAAACTCTTGCTGGAGCAAGCAGTTTTGCTCATAGAACTTATTGATTTTACCGGAAACCATCTTTTCAAGAATGTTTTCGGGCTTGCTTGCATTCTTCGGGTCTTCCTTAATCTGCGCAAGGATGATGTTCTTTTCCTTTTCAACATCCTCTGCCGGAACTGTGTCCTTTGAAAGATAAAGCGGATTGATAGCCGCAACCTGCATTGCAACATCTCTTGCAGCCTCGTAAGCTTCGGGATCGGCAAGACTTCCCTCAGTCTCAACCAAAACGCCGATTCTTCCGCCGCCGTGGATATATGAGCAAACATTACCTTCGATTCTTACAAATCTTCTGAGGTTCATGTTTTCACCGATTTTAGCGATAAGAGCCGTAAGAGCGTCGCCTACGTTCTTTTCACCGTCATAGTCGAGAGCCTTAAGAGCATCAACGTCAGCCGGGTTCTTCTCTGCAACTATTTTAGCAGCATTGTCAACAAATGTCTGGAATTCGTCATTCTTTGCAACAAAGTCCGTTTCAGAGTTTACCTCGATTAAAACGCCGACTTTTCCGTCATCTGAAATATATGATTTAACGATACCCTCAGCTGCAATTCTGCCCGACTTCTTCTGAGCCGTTGCAAGACCCTTTTCTCTCAAAAGCTCGATAGCCTTATCCTTGTCACCGTCTGTTTCGGTAAGAGCCTTTTTGCAGTCCATCATACCGCAGCCTGTAAGTTCTCTTAAATTCTTTACATCTTGTGCTGTAAATGCCATTTATGTTTCCTCCTGTTTTTCATATTTATATGACGTGCATATTAAACGATTATTCTTCTGTCATTTCCTCAACGGCTTCTTCTGCCTCAGCATCAGCTGCCAAAGCGTCCTCGCCCTGTCTGCCCTCGATGATTGCATTTGCGATTGTTGAAGCAATAAGCTTAACCGCACGGATAGCGTCATCGTTACCGGGGATTACGTAATCAACCTCGTCCGGGTCGCAGTTTGTATCAACTATTGCAACAACGGGGATACCGAGCTTTTTAGCCTCTGCAATGGCAATCTTTTCTTTTCTCGGGTCAACTACGAACATACAAGCCGGAATTTTTGTCATGTTCTTTATACCGCCGAGGTACTTCTCGAGCTTGTCTCTCTGAGCCTTAAGCTTGATAACTTCTTTTTTCGGAAGAAGCTCGAATGTGCCTTCTTCTTCCATTTTGTTGATTTGAGCAAGTCTTTCGATTCTCTTTTGAATTGTCTTAAAGTTTGTGAGCATACCGCCGAGCCATCTTGCGTTTACGTAGTACATACCAACACGCTCTGCCTCTTCCTTGATTGAGTCCTGAGCCTGCTTCTTTGTTCCTACAAAGAGAACCTCGCCGCCCTGCTCTGCAATATCTCTTACGAAGTAGTAAGCTTCTTCTACCTTCTTAACTGTTTTCTGAAGGTCGATAATGTAGATACCGTTTCTTTCCGTGAAGATGTACTCTGCCATTTTAGGGTTCCATCTTCTTGTCTGATGTCCGAAATGAACACCTGCTTCCAAAAGCTGTTTCATTGAAATAACGTTTGCCATTTTTAAATTCCTCCTGTTTTTAAACCTCCGTATTTCTTTAATATTTTTGGGGACCGCGGCAAAACGGCAACTCCCGAAAAAAAGGAAATACGTGTGTATTTTTCATACATATTTATTTTAACATATTCCGGGCAAAAAATCAACAGTTAATTTAAAAACAGTAATATTTAATAAATATTTTCATGAAAAAGACACCGTAATATGTCTTATTTGCCTAAATTAAAAGTCGATTTAACGCACATTCGGATGTATATTAACGTTTTTTTGTAAACAAAGTTACAACCGGTACGATTACAACAGATACAGCCATCGCCGCAACTCCAAGCTCCGGAGCGTGTGCAACGGCATTTGCAAAGCCTCCCGAAGCCGTGTAAACCACGCACGGAATACCGACCGTCAAAAGTCCGCCTATCATACCCGAATATGCTGCCGCCTTTGTCGTTTTATCCCAAAGCACACCCCACATATACGTACCTATAAAGCTTCCTGCCACCACTCCCCATGAAAATGACATAAGGTTTACTATAACGCCGATTTTCATAAGTGCAAAGAAAAGCGAAAGTCCGACAAACAGAAAGCACATAAGTCTTGTGAAAATCATCTGCTGTTCCGTTTTGTAATTCTTTTTTATCATTGACGCAACGTCTACCGATATGGCAGATGCCGACGATAAAACTATCGACGAAAGCGTTGACATGGACGCAGAGAGAAGCAAAAGAAGAACAATTGCCAAAATAACTATCGTCACACGGTTTGTTGCAAGAGCCGTCATAAGTGTGTCGGGTATTACAAAGTCAAGTCCGCCTTCGGGGAGCTTGTTTGAAAGCACCAGCCGTGACATACTTCCGACATAGTACGCACCGCAGCCAATTATTCCGGCAAACACTGTCGATACGACCGTTGCCGTCTTTATAGCCTTATCGTCTTTGATTGCGTAGTATTTGCTTACCATTTGCGGAAGTCCCCACGTACCGAAGCTTGTGAGGAGTATGTTTACGGCAAGAAAATTAAACGAGCTTCCGCCGAATACGCTCGTGAGCTGTTTCCCGACTTCTCCCGTTTCATCGGTCAGTGCCGACAAGCGTCTGAAGCCATCGGCAAATCCGCCGACATTCGGGTTTAGCGCTATCGCAACAATCATTGCCACAACTCCGAAAATCATTATTATCCCCTGCACAAAATCAGTGTATGCCGCCGCCATGTATCCGCCAAGAACAAGATATGCCGCCGTAAGACACGCTATAAGACACATCCAAACGGTTGTGGATACATTCGGAAATATTGCATGAAACATATTTCCAAGACCCGTGTACACCGCCGCCGAATACGGAACGAGAAACACGAATATTATAATTGCCGAAAGGACTTTAAGCCCTGTCGAGTTATATCTTTTTTCAAAAAATTCGGGCATGGTTTTTGCACCGAGCTTTCTTGTGAGATTTCTCGTCGGCTTTGCCAGAAGAAGCCATGCCAAAAGGCATCCCAAAACAGCGTTACCGACACCTATCCAAATACTGCCCACGCCTATATTCCAGCCGTGCTTACCCGCATATCCCACAAAAATAACAGCCGAAAAATACGCAGTGCCGTATGAAAAAGCCGACACCCACGGGCCTATTTTTCTGCCGCCGAGTAAAAATCCCTCAATGTTTTTCGCATGACGTCTGCCCGAAAGACCTATTGCGAGCATGACAAATGCGAATATCACAATCGCAACCGTTGTGATAATCTGAGTCTGTTTCATTAAATTTTCCATGTGTAATTCTTCCTTCCGTTCTACCGTTTTACATTTTATGCCTTGCTTAAACTGCCGTACTACAAAAATTGCAACGTCACTTAATTGCAACTGTATATATTATACTATATACTTGCCGAAATTTCAAGTGTTTTTACAAATTTAATTTAATTTTTTTAAAAAAGGGTATACATACGGGCGAGAATATGGTATAATTATATTAACAAAGATAAAGGAACGTATGAAATGGAAGAAAAAACAGAAAAATTTATAATCGCAGGTATACATACGGGCATTGCCGATAAGATTTCGGATACGACCGACGAGTCCGTTTCGGAGCTTGAGGAGCTTATAAAAACCGCCGGCGGAGAAACAATAGGGATATTAATTCAAAACAAAAACGAAATAGAACCCGGAACCTACCTCGGCACGGGAAAGCTTGAGGAGTTAAAAGACGCAGTTTCAACACTCGGTGCGGACGCAGTTGTGTTTGATAACGAGCTGTCACCGATTCAGCTTAAAAACATCACCGATTTTCTCGGAATAAAGGTGCTTGATCGCTCCATGCTTATTCTTGACATTTTCGCACTAAGAGCAAAAAGCGGTGAGGGAAAGCTTCAGGTTGAGCTTGCACAGCTTAAATATACTCTCCCCCGACTCCGCGGAATGGGACTTCAAATGAGCAGAACGGGCGGCGGTATAGGCACAAGAGGTCCGGGCGAAACTCGGCTTGAAACCGACAGACGTCATATAAACAGACGTATTCACGCTCTTGAGGAAGAAATTAAGGAGCTTGAAAAGCATCGTGATTTAATAAGAGCAAGGCGAAAAAAGGACGGTGTTATAACCGCCGCACTTGTAGGCTACACAAACGCAGGCAAATCAACGCTTCTTAACTGTCTGACAGATGCGGGAGTTTTTGCCGAGGATAAGCTGTTTGCAACTCTTGACCCGACCTCACGTGCAATTACGCTGCCCGACAACAGACAGATTTTGCTCGTCGATACCGTAGGATTTATAAGAAAGCTTCCTCATCACCTCATAAATTCCTTTAAATCCACCCTTGAGGAGGCGGCTGTTGCGGACATTCTTTTGGAGGTTATAGACGCATCGGACGACTTGTATACGGATAAAATCAAGGTAACAAGCAGTGTGCTTTGCGATATAGGCGCAGGCGGAAAGCCGATTATAGGCGTTTACAACAAGGCGGATTTGTGCCGTGACACCGTCGGATTTGCCGATTTTGACAAAAGCGTTTTAATATCGGCAAAGAACAAAAGCGGTATAGACAGTCTTATTTCGGCGATAGGCGAGGTTGCACCCGGCAAAAAAAGAGAATGCACGCTTCTTATTCCCTATTCGGACGGGAGTGTTTTGAGCGCACTGCACGAAAAGCAAAAAATTATTGACGAGGACTATACCCCGGACGGTGTTTCCGTCAAGGCATTGCTTGACCGTGAAGCAGAGGACAGATACGGAAATTATATTATCATCGGAGATTAAATATGTGTGAAAGAGCAGAGTATATAACGGTAAAGGGCGAAGGAAACGGTTTATATACCGAAAAAAAGTCGAGATTTATTGCGGATGTGTTCCCCATTCAAAGCGAGGATGACGCACTTTTAAAGCTTGCCGCGGTAAAGAAAAAATATCCGGACGCACGCCACCATGTGTATGCATATATAATAGGTAAGAGTAATATTTTCAGATACTCGGACGACTCCGAACCGTCCGGTACGGCAGGTATGCCCGTTTTGGACACCATGAGAAAAAGCGGAATAGTCGATACGCTGATTGTAGTCACGAGGTATTTCGGCGGAACGCTTCTCGGAACCGGCGGACTCGTTCACGCATACTCTGCCGCCGCAAAGCAGGGGCTTGAAAATGCGCAGGTGATTAAGCGGATACTTTGCAACGTTTTAAGCGTTTCGACAGATTACACCTTCAGCGGAAAAATAGCGCACCTTGCCGAGCAAAACGGATACATAATCGAGGATACGATTTATGCGGACAATGTAACGATTGTATTTTTGACAACGCTTGAGGAAACGCAGCGGATTATAAAAGAACTGACGGAGCTTACTGCGGCAAAAGCGGAAATTACCGTCACAGGGCAAAAATACGTTGATTTGCCGACAAACAAAACGGGAGGGAATTAAAATGTGTGAAACCTGTATTTTTTATGTATACGATGAAATTGAGGACTATTACTATTGCAGCGTAAATCTTGACGAGGACGAAATGTACAATTTTTTGAAAGGAACAGTCAGAAGATGCCCGTACTATCGTGACAACGACGATTACAAAATAGTAAGAAAACAAATCTGATGTATTATTTTAAACAAGCCAAGATATAATAACATATGCATAAAATATCTCGGCTTCCGATACAAATTATGAACATTTTGTTAAAAAGGTTAAATATTTTGATAAATTCTTGACAAAGTAGTTTGATTGTGCTAATATATAGAAAAACAAACAAGAATGTTATGGGGAGCTAGCTGTCTGAAGGGCAACGGCTCCCTTTTTGCATATATGACTTTATTAATGACGGAGGTGATAAGTATGCCGACAAAATCTGTTGAAGCGGTTCTCGGTGCCGAAAAAAATGCGGATAATATTATTTCTGCGGCTGTTCGGGAGGCGGACAATATAAGAGAAAAGGCAAATCTTGAAGCAAAAGAGGCTGAGGATAAAATAATTAAAGCCGCCGAAGAAAAAGCACACGAAATAATGCTATGTGCGGAGGAAAAGGAAAAAACTGTTTTAAACGCCGCACGTGAGGACGCCGAAAACGAAAAGAAAAAGCTTTACGGCAATGCGGACAAAATTAACAGTCTTGCTGTTGATTTAATACTCAAAGCATTTAAGGAGGCGTAAACATGGCAAAGCTTCAAATGAGCAAAATTGAAATAATCATGCTGCTTGAGGACAGCAAGCGCATTTTAGAGCTTTTGCAAAAGCGTGGTGTTGTGGAAATCGAAAAAACCGATGACGAAATGCCGACGCTGTCAACGGCGGAAATCACCGCAAGACTCGACCGAAACATAAAAACGGCAAAATCCGCTCTTGAGTCGGTAAAGTCACGCTGCGGTATAAAGCCGTCAATGCTCGATGCGCTAAACGGCAGAAAAAAAATAAGCGAGGCGGAGTTTTTAAAAGAAAGCGAAAACGCCGAAAAAATCCTATCTCTCGCCAACACTATTAACGATTACGAAAAGAAAATATCGGCTCTTAAATCCGAACGCACCAAGCTTCAGACAAAGCTTGACGCACTTCTCCCGTGGGAGAGCATGACATTACCGCTCAATTTCAAAGGCGGTAAGAAAACAAAAACGTATATAGGCGCACTTCCCGGTGCACTTTCAAAGGATGAAATTGAGGAAATGCTCGGCGGTCTTGCGTCGGTTGACGTTATATCAAACCAAAAAGAACAAACGTGCATAGTTGTAACGTGTCTTTTATCAGACAGCGACAACGTGTACTCCTCCCTGCGTGACGGCAGCTTTTCACCGCTGACCGTGACAAGCAGAAACGAACCGAAGGACGAAATTAATTCCTTAAAAAAATCAATATCCGACAACGAAAAAGCGGAAGCGGAATATATAGACAAAATCACACAAAACCGTACTCTTATTCCGAAAATCGAATTTTTGGCGGACTACCTGGCGGTAAAGCGTGACAGATATTCCTCGGCGGCGGATATGGGCATAACACGCAAAACGGCGGCAATATCGGGATATATCCCCTCAAAATATGCCGACAGCTTAAAACAAGAGCTTGTTGACAAATTTAACGTTGCGGCGGAAATAACCGCACCTGCCGACGATGACGATCCGCCCGTGCTACTTGAAAACGGACGATTTTCGGAACCTGTTGAGGGGATTACGCAGATGTATGCACTCCCGAACAAGCGTGACGTTGACCCAAGCTCCGTTATGGCATTTTTCTATTATCTGTTTTTCGGAATGATGCTTTCGGACGCCGGCTACGGTCTGTTAATGGTAATCGGCACGTGCTTTATATTAAAGAAATTCAACGTTGAGGGAAGTTTGAGGCGCAGTATGAAAATGTTTAGAAACTGCGGTATTTCAACTCTTATATGGGGTTCTCTTTTCGGCAGCTGGTTCGGTGATTTGCCGCAGGTTATAGCGTCAAACTTTTTCGGAAAAACGATTGAAACGACAGCTCTTTGGTTTGAGCCGCTCGACAATCCGATTAAGCTTTTGCTGTTCAGCTTTGCGCTCGGAATTGCACATCTTTTTCTCGGACTTGCGGTCAATTTCAAAATTCTGTGGAAGGAAGGCAAACGCTTTGACGCATTTTGCGAGGTTGTTCCGATTTACATTACGATACTCGGAGTAGCACCCCTTGCCGCGTCAATACTGACAAGCGTATCGCCCACGTTGCAGGAAATAGGAAAATACATGATGATTGTCGGTGTAATACTGATACTTTTAACCTCGGGCAGAAGCTCGAAAAACATCTTCATGAGATTTTTCGGCGGAATTTACGGGCTGTACAATATAGCAACAGGGTATTTGAGCGATATTCTTTCATATTCGAGATTGCTTGCGCTCGGTCTTGCAACGGGAAGTATAGCAAGCGTAATAAATCTGATCGGCACAATGCCGCAAAATATTGTTTTAAAGGCAGTGCTTTTAACGGTTGTCGGCGTTGTCGGGCATACCGCAAATCTCGGCATAAATCTGCTCGGTGCATACGTCCACTCGGACAGACTTCAGTTTGTTGAACTGTTCTCGAAGTTTTACGAGGGCGGCGGCAGAGCGTTTAAGCCGCTTAAAATGGATACGGAATTTATTAATATTAACGAAAATTAAAAAGGAGAGTAAAAAATCATGACTAATTTAGGATTAACTATCGCAATTATCGGAGCGGCATTTGCTGCATTGTTCGCAGGTATAGGCAGTGCAAAGGGTGTAGGACTTGTGGGAGAATCGGCAGCCGGACTTGTAAGAGAAGACCCTTCAAAATTCAGTAAAGCGCTTATTCTTCAGCTTCTCCCCGGTACTCAGGGACTTTACGGGCTTCTCGTTTCCGTTCTTCTTTTAAGCCGTATAGGCGTTCTCGGCGGAACACCTGCCGACATTTCAATCGCACAGGGACTTATGTATTTCGGCGCTTCACTCCCTATCGCATTCGGCGGACTTTTCTCGGGAATTGCGCAGGGCAAGGCAGCCGCTGCCGGTATCGGAATTATAGCAAAAAAGCCGGAGGAAAGCGGAAAGGCAATAATCATGGCGGCAATGGTTGAAACATACGCAATTTTGGCACTTCTTATATCCATTCTTATAATCTACAACATATAAAAGAGGAGAGATTTGTATGGACGGACTAAAACATATTCTGTCGGAAATAGAAAAAGACGCCTCGGCACAGGTGAGGCAGATTGAAGAAGAAGCAAAAAAAGACGCCGAAAATATAATAACCCGGGCAAAGCTCGGCGCACAAAAGCAGGCGGAAACCATAATTGCACTTGCGGAGAAAAAAGCAAAGCAAAAAGAGGAAAACGCAAAAAGCTCCGCCGAACTTCTTATAAAAAAAGCAATTCTGTCCGCAAAATCGGACGTTGTTGCATCGGGTATTAATTATGCGCTTGATAAAATATTATCGCTCGGTGATGAGGAATATTTTTCTTTAATATATTCCCTCATATCAAAATATGCGCAAAGCGGTAACGGTGAAATTATGCTAAACGAGCGTGATTTAAAAAGACTCCCCGACGGTTTTATCGAAAGGGCAAACGCTCTTTTATCCGGCGGCAGCTTAAGCCTTTGCAAAAGCAGTGCCGATATATCCGGAGGAGCCGTTCTCGTTTACGGAATGATTGAGGAGAATTGCAGCTTTGAGGCGCTTCTTTCGGAATACAAAGCAGATATTACCGACGCTCTTTGTGCGGCTTTTTAGGAGGTAGTGCTATATGAAAAACACCGATTATGCATATGCCGTAAGCAACATACGAGCAAAAGAAAACTCTCTGCTTTCAAAATCGTTTACGGAAAGTCTTATATCGGCACGCACATACGACGACGCTGTAAGACTGCTTACGGACAAGGGATTTTCGTATTTTGAAAAACCGCTTTCCGAGGCTTTGGGAATATATATGTCGGAAGCGTGGGACTGTCTTTCAGACGCCGCACCGAATAAAAGCGAGCTTGATTTTCTGATTGCGGAAAACGATTTTCACAATTTAAAAGCAATAATTAAAGCGATGGTAGCCGATAAGGACGGACTTTCCTGCACAATGTCGCCGAGCGTCATAAAGCCCGAAGATATGCAAAACGCCGTCAAAACAAAGGATTTTTCGGTACTGCCCGATTGGATTTCGGAAACGGCAAAGGAAGGATACCGAATTATAACGTCAACGGGTGACGGTCAGCTGTTTGATATGTTTACGGACAAATCGGCTTACGAGGCTGTAATCGAACTTTCTAAAGACAATAAATTCTCATATGCCCTGTCACAGGAGCGTGCGGCTCAAATAAATATAAAAACCGCATTCAGACTTGACGATTTTACATTAAACGACGCACTTTGCGACTATGCATTTATAAAGTGCGACGCTCTCGATGAAAAGGAGCTTAAAAAGACAATCGGCAGAGGGAAAGAAGCCGTTAAATCATATCTGCAAACGACTCCCTACTCGGATTTATGCGATTTTGACAGTATTTGCGCCCTGGAGGTAAGCTGTGACGGAAGAATTAAGGCAATGCTCGACAGTGCAGGTCTTATAAGCTTCGGAATTGAGCCGCTTATATCGTTTTACTTTGCAAAGAAAACCGAATGCGCCAATTTAAGGCTTATTCTCACGGCGAAGCAGTCAAAGCTTGATGAAAAAATTATAAGAGAAAGGCTGCGTGATTTATATGTATAAAATAGCCGTTTTAGGCGATAAAAGCAGTATTTGCGGTTTTGCGGCGGTAGGTATGGACACGTTTGAGGCGGAAAATGCCGAAGATGCGGAAAGGCTGATTGACAGACTTGCAAAAAATAAATTCGGAATTATTTATATAACCGAAGGTCTTGCGGCAAAAATACCCGAAGCGATGGATAAGTACCGCTTTACAAGTATTCCGGCAATAATTCAGATACCGGGAATAAGCGGAAACACGGGCGCCGGGCTTGAGGATGTTGCAAAATCCGTAGAAAAGGCTGTCGGGTCTAATATTTTGTAGACGTCAGAAACAGGAGGAATTGAAATATGAGCAGTAAGGGTACAATAGTTAAGGTCAGCGGACCGCTTGTTATTGCCGAAAATATGCGTGATGCCAATATGTTTGACGTTGTGCGTGTCAGCGATAAACGTCTTATAGGCGAAATAATAGAAATGCACGGAGATAAGGCAAGTATCCAGGTTTATGAGGAAACCTCGGGACTCGGTACGGGCGAGGCTGTTGAGTCGGCAGGCGAGCCGCTTAGTGTTGAGCTTGGGCCGGGACTTATAGGAAGTATATTCGACGGTATTCAGCGTCCGCTCGATGATATTATGGCAATATGCGGAAACAATCTTGACAGAGGCGTTGAGGTATCGTCACTTAAAAGAAACAAGGTTTGGCACTTCACACCGTGCGTAAAAGCAGGCGACGAATTAAGTGAGGGCGATATTATAGGCACTGTTTCGGAAACGGATATAGTGCTTCATAAAATAATGCTGCCGCCGGGTGTGTCGGGCAAGGTAAAGGAAATAAACGAGGGCGACTATACCGTAGTTGACACCGTTTGCATACTCGAAACGAAAAAAGGCGACAAGAACATAACTCTCATGCAGAAATGGCCTGTAAGACGTGCAAGACCGTATGCGAGAAAGCTTTCTCCGAACAAGCCGCTGATTACGGGACAAAGAGTTGTCGATACAATGTTCCCGATTGCAAAAGGCGGTGTTGCAGCAATACCCGGTCCGTTCGGAAGCGGTAAAACTGTAACTCAGCATCAGCTTGCAAAATGGGCGGAAGCAGATATAGTCGTATATATAGGCTGCGGCGAGAGAGGAAACGAAATGACTGACGTTTTAAACGAGTTCCCCGAGCTTATCGACCCGCACACCGGCAAATCGCTTATGGAAAGAACGGTGCTTATCGCAAACACATCGGATATGCCCGTTGCGGCACGTGAAGCATCTATATACACGGGAATTACAATTGCGGAGTATTTCAGAGATATGGGATACAGCGTTGCACTCATGGCAGACTCAACCTCACGATGGGCGGAGGCACTGCGTGAAATGTCGGGCAGACTTGAAGAAATGCCCGGTGAGGAAGGCTATCCGGCATATCTGGGCAGCCGTTTGGCACAGTTTTACGAGCGTGCCGGCAGAGTTGTTGCTCTCGGTTCGGACGAACGTGAGGGCGCACTTTCGGCAATAGGAGCAGTAAGCCCTCCGGGCGGTGATATTTCCGAGCCGGTTTCACAGGCAACACTCAGAATTGTTAAAGTATTTTGGGGGCTTGACGCAAATCTTGCATACAAGCGTCACTTCCCTGCCATAAATTGGCTTACAAGCTATTCGCTGTATCTCGATTCGCTTAACAAATGGTACAGCGAGAACGTTGACAAGGATTGGATGTCGTACCGCGGCCGTCTTATGAGTCTTTTGCAGGAGGAGGCGGAGCTTGAAGAAATAGTAAAGCTTGTCGGTATGGACGCACTTTCTCCGTCAGACAGACTTAAAATGGAAACGGCACGCTCAATCAGAGAGGATTTTCTGCATCAGCTTGCATTCCACGAGGTTGACACATATACAAGTCTTAAAAAACAGCTGTATATGATGAAGCTTATTTTATTGTATTACGACCTTTCGAGTCAATCGCTCGATTGCGGAGCGCAGATTGACGACATTGCCGCCCTCCCCGTTCGTGAAAAAATCGGAAGATTTAAGTACGTTCCCGAGGACGATATAGATACGGAATTTGAAAATGTGTCGCAGCTTATCCAAAGCCAGACGAAAAATGCGGCAAACAATGAAAGGGGGAATAACTGATGCCGAAGGAGTACAGAACAATCGAGGAGGTTGCGGGACCGCTTATGCTTATCAAGGACGTGAGCGGAGTAACGTACAACGAACTCGGAGAAATAGAACTTAAAAACGGCGAAACAAGACGCTGCCGTGTACTTGAAATCGACGGCAGTAACGCACTCGTTCAGCTGTTTGAAAACTCAACGGGTATAAATCTTGCCGAAAGCAAGGTAAGGTTTACGGGCAGACAAATGGAGCTTGCCGTATCCGAGGATATGCTCGGACGAGTTTTTGACGGTCTCGGCCGTCCGGCAGACGGAGGTCCGGATATTATCCCCGACGAGCGTCTTGACGTAAACGGAAAGCCTATGAACCCTGCCGCGCGTATGTATCCGCAGGAATTTATTCAAACGGGAGTGTCTGCAATTGACGGACTTAACACGCTTGTAAGAGGTCAAAAGCTTCCGATATTCTCGGCGAGCGGTCTCCCCCACGCTCAGCTTGCGGCGCAGATTGCAAGACAGGCAAAGGTAAGGGGAAAGGACGAAAAATTTGCCGTTGTATTTGCGGCGATGGGTATAACGTTTGAGGAGTCGGAATACTTTGTAGAGTCATTCCGTGAAACGGGCGCACTTGACAGAACGGTACTTTTCGTAAACCTTGCAAACGACCCTGCAATAGAAAGAATAGCAACACCGAAAATGGCTCTTACAGCTGCTGAATATCTTGCGTTTGAGAAAAATATGCACGTGCTTGTAATCTTAACCGATATTACAAACTACGCCGACGCACTGAGAGAAATATCGGCGGCAAGAAAAGAAGTACCCGGCAGACGAGGTTATCCGGGATATATGTATACCGACCTTGCCACAATCTACGAGCGTGCCGGCAGACAGCGCGGAAAAGACGGTTCAATCACAATGATACCTATCCTCACCATGCCCGAGGACGATAAAACTCACCCCATACCCGACCTTACGGGATATATAACAGAGGGACAGATTATTCTCTCTCGTGACCTTTACAGAAAAGGCATTGCACCGCCTATTGATGTTTTGCCGTCGCTTTCAAGACTTAAGGATAAGGGTATAGGAAAGGGCAGGACACGTGAAGATCACAGCGATACGATGAATCAGCTGTTTTCCGCATATGCACGAGGAAAGGACGCAAAGGAGCTTATGGTTATTCTCGGTGAGGCGGCTCTTACCGATATAGATAAGCTTTACGCAAAATTTGCCGATGAATTTGAAAAGGAATACGTTTCGCAAGGGTATGACAGCGACAGAAGCATAGAAGAAACGCTTGAAATCGGCTGGAAGCTGCTTAGAATACTTCCCCGAAGCGAGCTAAAACGTATTAAGGACGAATATCTTGACAAGTATTACGATGAAAAATAAGGCGGTGATAAACATTGGCTGTACTGAATGTAAATCCGACACGAATGGAGCTTACAAATCTTAAGCGCAAGCTCGTAACCGCACGGCGGGGACACAAGCTTTTAAAGGATAAGCGTGATGAGCTTATGCGCAGATTTATGGATTTGATACGTGAAAACAAGGAGCTTAGAAAAAAAGTTGAAGATGCCGTAACGGCAGCCGGCAACGCAATGGCAACCGCCAGAAGCGTAACACCGGATGAGGTTATTGATACGGCGCTTATGATGCCGAAGCAGGAGGTTTCGCTTGAAATTACAAACAAAAATGTAATGAGCGTTTTAATTCCCGAATACAGCATCAGCTTTAAAACAAGCAATCCGCACGATATTTTTTCATACGGCTTTGCCTACACCTCCGCAGATACCGACGTTGCGGTTTCATCACTTGCCGATATTCTGCCCGATATGATACGTCTTGCCGAGGTTGAAAAATCATGTCAGCTGATGGCGTCGGAAATAGAAAAAACACGGCGCCGTGTAAATGCGCTTGAACACGTAATGATTCCGAGATATGAAGAAACAATCAAGTTTATTACAATGAAGCTTGACGAAAACGAGCGCAGTACGACAACAAGACTTATGAAGGTAAAGGATATGATGCTTGAAGAAAGCATACGCAAAAAGCGTGAGGCTGACGAAAAGCTTTAGTTCCATAATCTTTAAATGACCTCCGAAACGGTGTATTAACGAAACATCGCTCGGAGGTCTTAATTATTGCGGCAAACCGTTTGCCATAATATACAATCTTAAATCAAATCAATTGAATAAACACGTATTTTCTCATCGCCCCATGTGCCGTAAAATTCGACCTTTATCTCTTTTACCGACAAACCGACATCGAGCTTAACCATTCGCTGATAGTTATTGCCGCATGAGAATATTAACTTACCGTCCGCAAAAACGGAAAACTCCTTAACGAGTGTTTTCGGCGGACAAATCGGAATATCATCGGTAAAGGTGTTGCATTTCATAGGGAATTTTTCAATATTCCATCTGTGACCGACGCAAGCGGTACGGTTTAAGTCGCTGTCAAATATTATTCTCATCTGACGAACAAATTGCGGTTTATCATACGAGAATACGGCACATTCTCCCTTTTCGCATTGCCATACTTCATCTCCCCTATCGCTCCCGTTTCTTAAAATCTCGTCATTTTCGGAAACAATTGCGGACTTTGTCAATTCCGACACCTTTCTTTTTGTAAACGGCAAATAACAATCATCATACATAAGCGTTTGCTGAAGCAGGTCAACATCAACATCTCCCGGCAAGGTGCCGCCTTTTATTGCAACCGACGCCGCCGTTCCGAGCGCCTGACCGAGCAAAGCGCACGTTGCCATAACCCTCGTCGATGACATTGCCGCATGCGTTGTGCTTATGTTTCTGCCGGCAAACATGAGGTTTTCAATATTTTTCGAGTAAATACATCTGTACGGGATTCCGAACGGTGACGGTGCATCATGAAAGATATTCGGCGGCTGTGTTGTAGCAAAGCCCTCGGGGTGATGGTCGTCCATGCTCCAGCCTCCGTATGCGATTATATCGTCAAATCTCCCCTCGGCACGCACATCGTTTTGCGTCATTATATAATTGCCGACATATCTTCTGCTCTCTCTCTTACCGGGCAAAAATCCAACCCATTCAAGATCCCACTTTTCAGCGTCGAGATCGCCGCCGTTTTTGATGTAGTCCCATACTCCGAACGCTACCTTTAAAAGCTCGTCCCTTAAACTTTCCGTATCACGTATGCTGTCATACACACCGCCAAGCTCAAGCCACCAGAAATTATCCTCCGTCCATGCATCACGTCTTGAAAAATCTATCTTATTTTCAAAATCCTTTTTTGTGTACTTATGCGCCCACTTCGGAGGTATGTATGAAATTGCCCTGTCGGTTTGACGAGCCTGAATTAAACACGACATACCCATTGTACGGTTATCGCTCTGTTTCGGTGCTATATCCTCCGAAAATTCGTCCGCACCCTCTCTGCCCATACGATATTCCGCACCCGTAAGCGGTGCAAGTACGCTGTCGCCCGAACAGTCGGCAAAAATTTTGGCATTAACCTCATGAAAAGTCTGCGTTGTTCCCTGCCAGCCCTTTACCGACACTATTCTGCCGTCCGACATTTGCGCATCAATACATGAGCAGTTTAAAAGAAGCGTCAAATTATCTTCAAAGCGCACCTTTTCATACAAAATACTGTCCCAAATCGAGAAGTTGCAATACGGATTTCTGTAAAACGCTTCAAGAGCAATTTCCTCGACAATACCCGTTTCTCTGTTATCCTTTCCGTGTGCGCCTCTTACCCACATTCTGACCTCTGATGACGCATTTCCGCCAAGCACGGGTCTGTCATGCATAAGAAGAACTTTGATTCCGTTTCTCGCCGCACTTATTGCCGCACACATTCCGGCAAGTCCTCCGCCGATAACGCATAAATCAACATCATATGAAATTGTTTCAAATTTTGTTATTTCACCTTTATGTATCATAGCCTACCTCCGCTTTTTTTCTTAATTATATCATATATATTTTAAATTTTCATTTAAATTTTCGCAAAGTATATTTACAATCCTGCAAATTTATGATATAATAATTAAAAACGGTATTCGGGTGATTAAAATGAGAAACAAGCTTATAAGCGATATTAACAATTATATATCCTACTTAAACGGCAAAGGATACTTTGTTTCGGTACACGGCAAAACAATATGCGGTTTGCTTGAAAACAATTCACACGCAAATCCGTTTTGCTCGTTTATAAAAACAAACACCGACGCATGGGACAGATGTATAAAATGTCAGCAAAAAGTTTTCAAATACGCCGACAAAGAGGAATTTTACGGAATGTGCTTTGCGGGAGTTGAGGAGTATGTATTCTTTTCCGACCCGAAAACCTTTGTAAGCGTAAGCGGCTACGGGATTAACGAGAAAAATGCCATGGTTAGAATATCATCGGTTTCAAAGGAATACAAAATTGATAAAAAAGCGCTTACGGACGTTTATAAAAGAGGTCTTATTCACTCAGCACCGAACACGGAGGAAATGAAAACCTTAATCTATCCGCTTTGTCATATGCTTTCGCTTTTACAGCTGACTCTCGGCGAGAATCTGGAAACGGAAACAAAAAGCAAAACATTCGACTCCGTTTTATCATACGTTCAAAGAAATTATACCGAGGATATTTCACTGCGTGATATTGCCCATGCCTGCGCCTGCTCCGAATCGACGGTATCACATCTGTTTAAAACATATAAGAATATATCCGTAAAAAAATACATTACCTCCGTGCGGATTAAAAAGGCGGAAAGCTTTCTGAAAAAAAGCGATTTATCGGTTACGGATATTGCGCTGCTGTGCGGATTTTTTAACACAAATTACTTTTCAACCGCATTTAAAAAGGAAATCGGAATGTCGCCGAGCGAATACAGGAAATCAAAAGCATAGTTTAAAACTTGCCGCAAGGTCGGTTTTGCAAAAAAACTCAAAAGAGATGAGATTTTCACCGCCTTTGAGTTTTTTTAAATTATTTTTTTCTCCAAACCATTCTAAAAATTGAAAATTTAATCAAACTTTTTCAAAATCAGACGCAGGGTGCTTGCAAAGAGGGCATATAAAGTCGCTCGGCAGCTCCTCCCCCTCGTACTCGTAACCGCAAATAATACATCTCCACACAGTCGTGCCGCTTTTGTTTTCTTTCGGCTTGGGTTTTATATTTTTAAAATAATAGTCATACGTAACGGACGGCTTATCACTCAAAACCTTCATATTCTCAGCTTCGCCGATAAACATTGTATGCGAGCCTAAATCGACGGTTTTTGATACATTTACAAAAATACACGCATTCGTGCTTTCGGTAATATACATAATTCCGTTTTCTCCTCGTGCGCATCCGTCAAATCCGGCGAATTTATCCGTATTCCGTCCGGAAGAAAACCCGAAACGCTTAAAAAGCTCAAAATCGGCGTCCTCACACAATGTTGAAACAGTAAATTTACCCGTTTTTAAAATCATGTCGTGCGTATAATTTCCCTTGCTGACGCTGACGCTTATCCCGCACGGCTCGGACGATACCTGCATTGCCGTATTAATAATACATCCGTTATCCTTATCGCCGTCCCTTGCCGTGAGAACGAATAAACCGCAGCTTAGCGTATACAGCGCTTTGTTATCCATATTTATAACCGTTCCTTTCATTATATAATTTTCATTTGAAGTGCACGCATGGCGTCAAGCGCAGTGTTATGGCTCGTTTCGCTTACACCTGCACAGCAGCTTGAATCTATCACTATTTCAGCTTCGGGAAATGCCGACTTCAGTATTACAGCATTTGAAATAACGCATATATCCGTGCAAAGTCCGCACAGCTGAATTTCCTCAACATCATCTGAAAATTCACCGATAACATTCGGCAAATCCATACTCCCGAACGCAGCCTTGTCAACAACCGTTTCGGCATACGCAGAAAGCTCATCTACAATCTGCCAGCCGTCAGTATCCTTTATACAGTGCGAAACAGGCAAATTTTTTCCCTCCTGTGTTTGCAGATAATCGTCAAAATGCGTATCTCTTGTAAATATAATTTTGCCGTCAAATCCCTTTATCTTATCCAAAATCCCCGACACCGTTTTCTCAGCCGCCTCACTTCCGAGACTGCCGCTTACAAAATCGTTTTGCATATCCACAACAATTAAATATTTCATATTACATACCGCCCTTTCGCAAAGCCTTTATATAAATTATTCTATCATACAACGGCGCAGGTGTCAAGTATGTAATTATGTGAAAAATACAATTGACAAACGTCTGCAATTATGGTAAAATAAATTCATCAACATCGAAAGGAAATTTAATATGATTAATTTTTTCAAAAGCAAAAGAAATAAGCTTGTGTTTTCGCTTATTTGCGGATTATGCTACTTATTTATTATAACGGGATTTGTTATAAAATATACTGCCGTGCGTGCGTCGGGAATACTGCTCAGCGCATTTTTCTCACCTGCCGTTGTATGCGGTGCATCTCTCGTGATTTTTAAGGCAATTACAAGCTATGTTGACTCTGAAGCTGTCGGTCAGCTGAGATTTCTTTTCTTCACGCACATCGCCGTAATTATTCTCGGAATCGTAACGCTTGCGGGATTATTCATATAAACAAAGGCTGTCTTAACGGACGGCTTTTTTTATTTCACACATTCTTCACATATTTTTATGAAATTTATAACGAATTTCGAGTTTATAATAAATAAAAAATGAGTATGGGAGGAATATATCGTGCATCGAAAAAGAAAACCCGATTTAAGGAATTTACTCAAAAATATGAAACACAAAAAAGCAATTATCATCTCCGCCGTGATTATCGCAGCGATTGCCGCCGCAGGAGTATTCGTTTCGGCTAAAAAGAGTAAGGCGAAAAACGAAAACACATCCCTTGTAAGCGCAAGCGTAGAGAGAGGCAGCGTTGAGAAAACAATTTCAGGCAGCGGAAGTGTCGAGCCGTATGAAAGATATGAGATAATACCGCTTGTAAACGGAGAAATTACCGATTGTCCGTTTGAGGTTGGCGACTATGTTGAAAAAGGCGCAGTTATTTACACGTTCGATACGAGCGATGCGCTGATTGATATGGAAAAGCAAAACAACTCTATGGAAAAGTCTACTATTACGTACAACGAAGCGCTTGAAAAACAAAAAAAGCTTACCGTAAGTGCAGGCTCGTCGGGCAGAATAACATCTCTTGAGGTAGCGGTCGGCGATGAGGTAAAAGCCGGCGACACTATTGCAAAAACAAAGGACGATGTTTCGCTTTCCGTAAAGCTTCCGTTTAACAAGGAGCAAATATCACACATCAAAACGGGCAGCACCGCCTCCCTTTCAAGCTCTGCACAAATGAGCACATTTCCCGGAAAGGTTACATACGTTGACAAAACACCGTCCGCAGATGAAAGCGGTTCTGCCGTATATTATGTAACGGTCAGCTTTACAAACCCCGGCTCTGTTTCCGAGGGCAGCGTTTTAGGCGGCGAAATAAACGGTCAGGTTTGCCCCGGCGGCGCAGTCGTATCATTCGGTGAGGAAAAACAGATTAAGGCGGAGCTTGACGGCAAAATATCAAAACTGTATGTGGGCGAGGGCGGTTATGTAAAGAAAAACCAGACTATCGCAACGCTTACAAGCGACGACCTCACAAATTCGCTCGAAAAAAGCAAGCTCGAATATGATGATGCCAAGCTTTCTCTCGAGTCGCAGAAAAACAAGCTTGCCGATTACACCATAACCGCTCCGATAAGCGGCACGGTGCTTACGAAAACATCTAAAAAAGGCGATACAATCGACAAAACAAATTCAGCCGTTACAATGATGGTTATAGGCGATGTGTCAAGACTTAAATTTAACCTGTCGGTTGACGAGCTCGATATTGCCGAGGTTTCAACGGGACAAAAGGTTAAAATAACGTCCGACGCAATTGAGGGCGAGGAATTTGAGGGCGTTATTACCGAGCTTTCAATGGAGGGTGAAGCGTCAAACGGAGTTACGACATATAATGCTGTTGTAACAATCGACAACCCCGGCAACCTTAAGCCGAGCATGAACGTTGATGCGGTGGTTGTTTTAAATTCGGTAAGCGATGTACTGCGCATACCGTCAGCCGCCGTTAAAAGTTCGGGCGAACGTTCGTTTGTATTTGTAAAGGATAACGGAAAGCTTCCGAAAACAAATGACACAAAAAAGAGTGACAAAATGCCGAGCGGTGATAAAGACAATATGCCAAACGGTGATAAAGCAAATGCACCGGCTGCCGATACGGATAAGGTTCCGCAAGCTCCGGACGGCTACAAATCGGTTGAAATAAAAACAGGTCTTGCCGGAGATGACTACACAGAGGTTCAAAGCGGTCTGAACGAGGGCGAGGAAATCTTCTATCAGCAGTCAACATCTACGCAAAGCGGCAATATGTTCGGCTTCGGCGGTGGCGGAATGGGCGGCGGCCCCGGCGGCGGAATGGGCGGCGGTCCGAGCGGTGGCGGCCCCGGCGGCGGAATGGGCGGCGGTCCGAGATAAAAAGGAGTTTTGCCAAATGATTAATCTATCGCATATCAAAAAAACATATATAATGGGCGAAACGGTGCTTAACGCTCTCGATGACGTTTCGCTTACCATAAACGACAAAGAATTTGTAGCAATCATAGGCCCGTCCGGTTCGGGCAAATCAACGCTTATGAATATGATAGGCTGTCTTGACACTCCAACATCGGGCGATTACTTTATTGACGGTGTTGAAGTGAGCCGAATGAGAGATAATGAGCTTGCGGATTTAAGATGCTTAAAACTCGGCTTTATATTTCAGCAATACAATCTCCTCCCCAAGCTTACAGCGTTCGAGAACGTTGAACTGCCTCTGATATATAAGCAAATTCCGCAGAAGGAACGTTTTGACATGGTAAAGAGTGCGCTCGAACGTGTGGGTCTTTGGCAAAAGGCGCATCACAAGCCGTCGGAGCTTTCCGGCGGTCAGCAGCAGAGAGTATCAATAGCACGTGCGCTTGCAGGCAATCCGGCACTTATACTTGCCGATGAGCCGACAGGTGCGCTTGACTCAAAATCGGGAATTGAGATAATGCAGATGATGCACGATTTGCATGACGAGGGGAACACGATTATAATCATAACGCACGACCTGTCAATCGCAAAGCAGGCAGAGAGAATTGTAACAATCAGAGACGGACGGATTGTCGGAGATGTTGACAACAGCGACAGTCAAATGGGTGCGGAAAACGTAAAGGCATCCGACCTCGGCGACAACACAAGCACCGCCGCAGCATCGCTTTAAACGGAGGTATTGCATTATGAACATGACAAAATTTACACAGTCGTTTAAAATGTCGATGAAAAGCATTTTGGGAAATAAAGGCCGATCGGCGCTTACGATGCTCGGAATTGTAATAGGCGTTGCTTCCGTAATTATCCTTACCGGCATAGGCGGCGGCGCAACAAAATCAATAACCGATTCGATAGCGTCAATGGGAATCGGCAGAATAACGGTCAGCATGACACGAGGTATGGGTTCGTCACGATCTATCGACCTTGAGGATATGACATCATATGCCGAGGAAAATTCCGACCTTATCTCGATGATGTCGCCTTACCTGTCGGGCAGAGTTACGGCAAAAAACGGTTCGACAAACATTACAACAAGCCTCGATGCGTGCGATACCGACTATGAGGAAATAGGAAATTTAACGCTTGTCAGCGGCAGGTTTTTTAACGAAAACGATATTAAAAACAGAAAAAAAGTTTGCATTGTCGGAACATACGAAGTTTCCGAGCTTTACGGCGGAATTGACCCCGTAGGTGAAAATATTAAAATAAACGGTACTATTTTCGAGATAATCGGCGTTTACGAGGAAAGCGAGGATTCGGAGGAAAACAGTGCGGACGACAAAATCACAATACCGTATACAACGGCAATGCGGTTTTTGAAAACGAAAAATATACAAACCTTTTACTTTTACGCAAAGGACGAGGATAAAGTAGAATTTGTCACAAACTCACTAAAAGCTTACATAACCGAAAAGCTCGGCACGGACGAAGGCTTCAGCGTATCGAATATGACATCTCTCCTCGATACCATGGAGGAAACAACCGGTACAATGACAGCCATGCTTGCCGGAATTGCCGGAATTTCGCTTGTTGTCGGCGGAATAGGAATAATGAATATAATGACCGTTTCCGTAAGCGAGAGAACAAGAGAAATAGGCATAAGAAAGGCTATCGGCGCAAGAACAACCGATATTTTGCTTCAGTTTCTGATTGAATCGGTGGTGCTTTCGGGAATGGGCGGAGTTATCGGGATAATAATCGGTGTGCTTTCGGGATTAATTGTCGGCAAAACAGGACTTGCAACATACGTAACACAGGGCAACATGGTTATATTATCGTTCGTATTCTCACTTTTTGTAGGTATATTCTTCGGCTTAAATCCCGCTAAAAAAGCGGCAAGACTAAACCCGATTGACGCACTTCGCAGTGAATAAAACGGAAAGGAAAACTGACATGAAAAAATTATATATTCTTCTTTTTACATTTATTCTTTTATCTCCCGCAGCATTTGCTTACACCGATGTATCGGATTCCGACAGCTTTTCCGATGCTGCACAGCGTTTGAGCGACCTCGGAATTATAAACGGCTACACCGACGGCAGTTTTCGCCCGTACGGCAGCGTTACACGTGAGGAATTTGCAAAAATGATTGTGTGCGCAATGGACAAAGAGGACGACGCACGTGCCATGAGCGGTCAGACAAGTAAATTCTATGATATACCGAGCGGCAGCTGGTCTGTTCCGTATGTAAACTACATAAGCGAAAAGGGTATAATAAAGGGATATGCAAACGGCTCCTTCGGTCCGAAAAACAACATCAATTTTGCGGAGGCATCTACCATACTTTGCCGTCTGCTCGGATATGACGAAAAAAGTGTAGGCTACTATTGGCCAAACAATTATATACTAAAATCAAACGAGCTCGGCTTTAATTTCGGAACGAGCGACGCATATGCTCCGCTTGACAGATGGGTTATTGCACAAATGCTCGACGCAGCAATCTTTACCGATGTAAACCCCAATGCCGCCAAAACTGATACCTTCGATTATCAAAAGGATAATATATTTCTTGCCGCGGCAGGATATAGCGTTTTAGAGGACGCTGTTGTGCTTGCGACAAGTCAAACCGACGATACGCTCAGAAGCGGTGAAATTAAGCTGAGTGACGGCAGCGTATATCTTACAAAAACACAGTCGCAAAGCTATGAGGACGCATCGTATATTAAGTATGCAGTTATCGATTCTGACGGTGACATATGCGCCGCAAAGGGTTGCGCAAACGGCAGCGTGGCACAAAGCGAGCTTGAGAAAACAGGTTACACACTGCTTAGCGAATGTGTTATAATCTCAACTCCGTCCGATGACAGAACGCTTTCGGCAAATCAAATACGTACAAATTACGGCGTATTTAAAACGGACGTTTCAACGCTTCTCGACTGCAAAGGCGAAAAAGGTACTCTCCTCGTAAGCAAGGATAAAAGAGTTATAAGCGGCAGTACTCATGACGCCGACGAGGATGAATACATAATCAGCGAGGTAATCGGCAATAGCATTAAATACGTTTTCGCAGGTCAGGTAAACACGCTATCCCTCCCCGACGATTTTCCCGTATATGTAAGCGGCGGCGCAAAGCGCAATCTTTCCGATGTAACAAGCGATTTTGTATCGGGTGCATGTCTTTCGGTATACACATCAGTCGGGCAAAAATTCGGCGTACTTAACGTAAATTCCGGTTACAGCGTAATCAACGACTGTTTTATTATTGCCTCCAAAAATGAGGACAAAACACTATCGGCAGACTCTGTAAGAACATCGAGCGGAACATACAAGGTTCGTGACAGCTCAATACTTTCAATGACAGGCACAATCGGCTCTCTTGTACTCGACAGCGACAACAGAATTTACGAATTTGCGTCAAGTAATATGTACTCCGAAAGCGCAGGCGTCAGCAGCATATCCGGAAACGAAATTCAGTACATCACGTCAAGCGGCGCAAAAAAGAGCATAAAGGTTGACTCCGGATTTACCATATTTGTAGACTATGAAAAAACGACGTTCGACAAAGCGCAAAGCTCAATCGCCTCCGGCAGTGACATAACATTCTACGGCTCGCAAAACGGAAATTGGGAATTTGCGGCTGTCAGCACAACAAGCGACGTTTCGCCTATTCTTGCGTCAAAGGATTATACCTCATCAGATACGGCAATGGAGGGAACTCCTATTAAAAAAGATAATCTTACCGTTTACAGAAACGGCTCGGGCGCAACGCTTTCGGACATTAAGAAAAACGACGTTGTTTACTACAACACGAAAACAAACATCATGGACGTATACAGCAAAAAGGTTACGGGTATTTATTATGACGCACAGCCGTCAAAGGCATACGTATCGAGTGTGACCGTTGCCGGAAAAACATACGAAATAGGCACAACAGCCGCCGCATCAATGCTTGACGCATCTGCAAACGCTTTCGATATTGGCGACAAGGTAACGCTTCTTCTCGGAAAAGGCGACAAGGTTGTGTTTGTCAAGAGTATTTCAGGCTTTAACTCGGGAGATTACGGAGTTATGCTTTCGTCAACGTCACGAATCAAGGAAAGCGGCGAAAACAGCGGAAAAAGCGAGTATGTTGCAACACTTCTTATGAGTGACGGCGAGGAATATGAGTATGTTACGGATAAAAGCTATTCGTCACTCAAGGGCGAGCTTGTGTATATATCGTTTGAAAACCAAAAGGCTAAGCTATCAAAAATTTCAAATTCATCATCGATAACCGGCACACTCGACCCCGACGAGATGACTCTCGGAAATTACACACTCTCCGACGACCTTGTTATTTTTGAGCTTTTAGATGACAGCGGCGACAAGGTAAGTGCGCAGACGGTAAACGTCAAAGTTCTACCGAAAACAAAGATAGGCTCCGATATTATCAAAAAAGCGGTAACGGTAAACAACTTCGGTGACATCGGTATACTCTATGTCGAGGGGCTTACCGACAGTGCCTACACCTACGGCATTTTGACATCGCTGTCAGCACCGAAAGGCGACTCCTCCTCGGCAACCTACAACATTACAACCGACGGCTCAAAACAGTCATATGCAAGCGACGGATATATGAAAGCTTCACTCGGTCCGGTAATGTTTAAGCTAAGAGGCGGTAAAATAACGGAAATTAAAAGCCTTGTTTCATATGAAAGCTCCTCCTCGATTGACGCTCTTGACGGAACGAGAATTAAGCTTAACGGCACAACGTACAGTCTTGACAACAACGTGCATATTTATCTTTTTGATAAAAACGACAATTATCAGCTTGTCTCATTTGATGAGCTGGAGGAAATGAAGGTAAAATCGGTTGTTATTTACTCCGATAAAAAGAAATCTCAAAACGGAAGCATAAAGGCAATTGTAGTTACCGAAAAATAAAACGCCGCACAAAGCTTCATTTCGCAAATAAAACACTCCCTCCCGACATATAATAAACGGGAGGGATTTTTATGGTTAAAATATGCCGCGGACTGTACTTTAATCCGCTGACGGCAGCATTTTTCATCGTTTGCTTTTTAAACGGACGGCTTGAATACTTTCTCCTGTCATACATATCAATGCTTATTCACGAGCTTGCTCATCTTTGTGCGGCGGAGATTATAGGACTCAAGCCGTCACACATAAGCCTTCATCCGTTCGGCGTAAATCTTCATCTTAAAAATACATTCGTATGCTGTCTTACCGACGAGGTTATACTTTACCTTTCAGGACCGCTCGCAAATCTGTTTATCGCACTTTCCGCACAAGTCTTTTTTAAGAATTTTTCATTCTGTACATATCTGTTTGCGGTAAACATTGCGCTTTTCGCCGTCAATATGCTCCCCGTTTATCCGCTCGACGGGGGCTGTATGGTAAAAAAAACGCTATCCTACCTTTTCGGCGAACACACCGGAAATATAATTATTAAAGCAATATCGCTTATTCTCGGCACGGCTTTATTTTCTCTCGGCATATATGCGTCATACATGACAGGCTTTAATTATTCGGTGCTGTTTATATCGGTGCTCATTATCGGAAACATATTCACCATGCGCCAAAAATACTCCGAAGCGGCGGTAAAAAGCATGATTTTCAAAGGAAAAGACAAGCGGGGGAAAAAAATCGTGCTCTACTCGTCCGATAAATCGACTCCGCCTGCCGTTTGGCGAAAATATATTAGTCCGAGAAATTATTTATGTATTGCAATCGTTGACGAAAGCGGCAAAATATCCGAATTTATTACAGAGGAGGAAATTTTAAATGGAATAAATTAAATTGTTAACATTTTATCTATTGATTTTTTTGCAGAAATGATATATAATAATAAAATTGAATAGAATAAAAAGGAGTAGTTACAAATGGCAGAAGGAAAGGTTTATGAATTTACAAAAAACGGGCTTGAGGAAGCAAAGGCAAAGCTCGAAACATTAAAAACGAAAACAAGGAAGGAAGTTTCCGAAAAAATAAAAGAGGCTCGTTCGTTCGGCGACCTTTCGGAAAACGCTGAATATGACGAAGCGAAAAACGAGCAGGCAGAAGTTGAAGCCGAGATAATGAAGCTTGAGGATATGATTAAAAATGCCGTAATCGTTGACGCTGACGACTCGAAAAAGGACGTTGTAACGCCCGGCTCAAAGGTTACAATTCACGACGTTGAAATGGACGAGGACATAGTTTATACAATTGTCGGCTCTATGGAATCCGATTTAATGGCAGGCAAGCTTTCGTACGAATCACCCGTCGGCGCCGCACTTCTTAACAGAAAAGTCGGTGAAACGGTTGAGGTTAAGGCAATTGACGAAATTGCAACATTTAAAATTCTCAAAATAGAAAAATAATTTTTAAGAGGCTGTTTAAAAGTCAATTGACTTTTTTAAACAGCCTTAATTTTTTTCCGAGGATAGAAAAAAGCTTTGAAATTAACAAACTGAGAGAAACTTTAGTTTTTGCCTACCAAAGGCGTATGTGTATGCGCCGAGAAGCGAAGTTTGTGGACAGCAAGAAATGAAAGAATTTTATGAAAAATCAGTTTTTTTTGATTTTTCCGCATAATCTAAACCGAACCGCAGCATTTGTAATACCTGAAATATGTGTTTCTTTTCTTGCATTTTCGAGTTTTTTTAACATATCCTTTTTTTAGTGCGTAAATACATAATTGAAGCCGAAGCATCACATACGCCCGTTTAATTTACTTGAAAGTACACCGCAGCAATGTAAAATAATGCTAAATATTTGATATACAAAACAAAATAAACACATACCGAAAAATATAGCCTATTTACAGTATTAACGATACCAAGTATAATTAATTTATAAAACAATATTACGGAGGAATGTAAATGTTAAAAAGAATTTTAGCGGCATCAATATCTATGTCACTTGCAATTACACCGATTATTACACCGAAAAGCTATGCCGCAGAACAGCAAAACAACGATAAGCCACTGCTGCTTTGGTATGACGAGCCGTGCGATAAAACGGCAGACATTCTCGATAACAGCGTAACAGACAGAAAAGGCTGGGACGAGCAAAGTCTACCGATCGGAAACGGATATATGGGAGCTTCGGTGTTTGCCCGCCTTGACACCGACCGTGTACAAATCGCTGACAAAACCCTGGCTAATCCTTACCGCAGCGGCCCTGCACACAGCCGAGGAGGACTTAACAACTTTGCCGAAATTTATATAGACTTTAATCAAGACTTCGGTCAAAGCTCAAATTATACAAGAAGTCTTGATTTGCGTACGGCGGTTGCGGCAGCTGACTATGACTATCAAGACGTTACATATCACAGAGAATACATTGCAAGCTATCCTGACAATGTAATTGCAATAAAGCTTACCGCCTCAAAACCGGGTAAAATATCGTTTAAACTTCACCCGGAAAACCCTTATGTTAAAGATTACGGTTTGACAGCCGGCGACGGACAGGGCAAGACGGGAAGCGTAAGTGCTGACGCCGACGCAAAAAGGATTACGCTCGGAGGTGTGATGGAGTACTATCAGATTCAGTATGAAACA
Organism: uncultured Clostridia bacterium; assembly: GCA_934486495.1. Taxonomy (GTDB): domain Bacteria; phylum Bacillota; class Clostridia; order UBA1381; family UBA1381; genus RGIG9115. The sequence goes on along the minus strand of CAKSPW010000014.1, from coordinate 5,006 downwards.
CAAGTTCAGGTGATAAACGACGGCGGAACAGTCAGCGGTGATGAAACATCACTTACTATTGACAGTGCTGACAGCGCAGTGATTTTGGTAGCGCTTGACACCAATTACGTGCTGACATCCGATATGTTTACAAAGCCCGCAAAAGAAAAGCTGTCGGGAAATGAACATCCTCATGACAAAATAACACAAAGACTTAACAGTGCGATTGAAAAAGGATATGATGCAATTTTAGCGGATCATATTGCAGATTATAAGACATATTTTGATAGAGTAAGCTTAGACTTGGGCGGAACGTTTGATAATACGATGACTACCGACGAGGTTGTAAAGGCATACAAGGCAGGCACAATCAATCGCCGTTATCTTGAGGAACTCTATTTCCAATACGGAAGATACTTATTGATTGCTTCATCAAGAAAGGGCGCTCTCCCGGCACATCTGCAAGGTGCGTGGAATGCGTATGACAGTGCGCCATGGACTTCGGGCTATTGGCACAATATCAATGTTCAGATGAACTACTGGCCTGTATTTACCGCAAACCTTGCCGAAATGTTTGAATCGTATGAGGATTATAACAAGGCATATATGAACGCAGCCGAAAAAGGTGCTGACAATTATCTGAAGGTCTGGGGAAACGACAAAGATAATGTTATACCGCATGAAAACGGTTGGGGAATCGGTACGGGTGCATATCCTTATGCCATTGGCGAACCTCCCACAGGGACAACTCATTCAGGTCCGGGAACTTCGGCACTCACCGCAATGATGTTCTATGATCAATATGATTTTACACGTGATGAAACAAAACTTGAGCATGACTATAAAGCTGTAAGCGGCGTGGCAAACTTTTTATCAAAATCACTTTATGATCACAACGGAACATATCTTATTGAACACTCGGCATCTCCGGAAAATGCAAACAAGCGTATATCACCCGGCTGTGCATTTGATCAGCAAATGACATATGAGGTTTATAAAGAAACCCGGGAGTTAGGCAAAAAACTCGGCATACCAAATGACCTGCTGTCTGAAACAATTGAAAAACAAATTAACTGTCTTGACCCGGTTTTAATAGGTCTTGACGGACAGGTAAAAGAATACCGAGATGAGGGACATTATAATCAGTATGCAGACGGTACAAGCGGCGAAGCAGGTCACAGACACGTTTCACAGCTTAAAGGACTTTATCCCGGAACATCTATTAATGACAACACTCCGGCATGGCTTGACGGCGCAAGGGTTACTCTTACAAAGCGCGGTATGTCTGCAAGTCTGCCCGGCTGGGCATTTGCACACAGAATGAATTTGTGGGCACGGGCAAAAGACGGTACTATGGCATATGAATGCTATAAGAAAGTACTCATGAACTCGACCAACGCAAATCTTTGGAATACGCATCCGGTTAATACTTTCCAAATTGACGGAAATCTCGGAACGATAGCAGGAGTTGTTGAAACCGTTATGCAGAGTCATGCGGGATATATAAACCTACTCCCCGCACTTTCTCCGGTATGGGCGAGCGGTTCGGTAAAGGGACTTGTTGCGAGAGGAAACTTTGAAGTGGATATTGACTGGACGGACAGCAGCGTTAAAACAGCAAAAATCCGTTCACGTGCAGATACGGATAAAGTAAGCGTAGGATATTCGGGAATAGCCGATACTACCGTCACAGATTCTAACGGAAATAATGTTGAATTCACCAAGGACAGTGATGACAAAATTACATTTAAAACCGAAAAGGGTAAAGAGTACATTATCACAGGCTTTACAAAACAAAAAGCTGTTACAGCTCCGTCAAATGTGAATGTTAAGTATAAAACCGCCCAAACCGCAAACGTAACATGGACAGGCACAGACAATGCGGAGGAGTACAGAGTTTACAGAGCAATTGAAAGTCAGCCGGATTATGAGCTTATAGGAACAACCGCCGATACGCATATGAACCTTTCAGTGAGCGAGGAGGATTCTCAAAAACAAACAACCTATCGTGTAACTGCGGTTGAAAACGGGAAAGAAAGTATCGGTGCGACAAAGATTTTAGAAAAGTCGAACTATTGGAAAGGTCTTGGAACGGTCATTGAAGAACAGATTTTTGAAAACAATGATTATACTCAGTCGGAGTTAGAGGAAATGGGCTGGACAGAGGGCAATGACCCTATGACAGACACAGCATATGAATCTGCCGATTACGGTTCGTTTGCAGCTGTCGGCGGAGCATTCACCGCAAAGAAGACATCGGCAACTACAATTCCATCCGGTGCAGGCAGCGGAAAGAATGTATATTCGGTTTATAAAGAGTTTGAACAGCGACAGGAAAACTATGACGGGAACGAGCGTACAACCTTAAGACAGAATGATTTTAAGGGAAAATATGCGGTTGAAATGCGCATTGCGTTTCCGCATACCAACAGCAGTTCATGGATTGATTTTGTGGGAGGAAAAGGCGGAAAAAAAGGTGTCGGCGTCGGAAGATTTACTAACGTCGGTTCAGCCGGATCTTTAAATGTTTACAATAACAAGCTTAACGTTTCGGGTTCATATAATTCACCGATGTGGACAGGAACAAAAAGTTTTACGGATATGAGTATTGTGTTTAACTCCGAAACCTCCACTTTTCAGATATTTAAAAACGGAAGCGATACAGCAAGCAAAACAACCGGAACTCTTTTATCCGGCGCATCGGCTGATACATTCTCTATGACAAACTGGAGTAAAGCACCATCCGGAGCATATATCAGCGGTATAAGATTTGCCGCAAACAAAGATATGAATCCGCAGGATTTCATAAAGCTTGGATTAATACGCATATGTGAAATCGAGCGTGCAAATGTTCCTGCGGTGGATAATGCCGTAGCGGCAATTACTATTGATAAGCTTACCGCCTCACCCGAATGTGTGAAAGACAATATTACTTTGCCCACAGAGGGTTTTGACGGAGCAACTGTTGTTTGGACTTCGGGAAATCCGAATATTATCGGAAATGACGGTACATTTTATGGCTGTGATAAGGCAACCGATGTTGTCATGACCGCTAAAATCGAGAATAATGCCGACAAATTTACCGTGTATAAAGATTTCAATCTTACAGTTATGCCGCAAAAGGATATCTCTATCTCGAAGGAGTTTACAGATTCCGGCGTGAAAATATCGGCTAAAAACAACACTTCGGACACAAAAACTTTCGACATTATAGTTGCGGTATACGCACAAAACGGTGCATTGGTAAGCGCTGCAATGGCAGATGTTACGGCAGATGGCGGCAATACCGTATCGACAACATTTGACGGGTTTTTTGATGACTCAATTCTAAAAGTTTTTGCAATAGATAAGAATATGAAACCGCTCGGATATGCACTAAAATAGAATCAATTAAAGAGCAGATAATAAAAGGATCTCCGTTGAGGTCCTTTTTTCTGCTTTCAGCTCACAAATATCATCATTTTGGAGTCAAATTTGAGGTTTACACAAAATGAGGGATTCCCCCGAGGTTTACACAAAATGAGGGATTGCCCCAAAAAAATCTTTGTACTCTGTTTAAATACCTCGTCCAACTTGTCAATATATTTCTTAAATATGCGTTTCAAAGGCTTGTTTCTTTCCTTTCAATTCGGCTTCAAGCGCCGTCAGCTTTCCTTTTTCTCTCTCCACATCCGAACTGTTTAAATCCATGATTTTTTTTAGCTGCTCATCCGTTGCTTCCGCAAAAATAGCTTTTATTTCTTCTCTTTTCATTTCTCTGTTCCTTTCCGCCTACGCTTTTTTACGAGGTTGCTCCTCCGGCTCGACTGTTTTACGTCTAATCATCTGACAGAATTTTGTGTATAAAAAAGAACAGCTTTTAAACTGTTCTTGATTTATTTAGTTGTGTACTACATTCCTAAATACTGTTTTGTATATTCGGTTTGTTTAAAAGTCAAGTTATCACCATACCCGAATACTTCAAGCACAACATAGGGGGTTCCCTGTTCTGTTTTTTTCAAACTTCAACATATCAATCCCCCAATTTCGTTTCATGTTAGCAAGCAACTCGAAATTCAAATCATTCTGAATACAATACGTCTTAATTTTGTTTTCAAGAGATGTTTCTGCTTTGGATAAAGTCATTTTATTCACTCTCCTTTAAAAATTTCAAACTGCCCTTTAGAGTTATAAATAAGGCTCTGTGTTGCCCAAAAGCATTTAATACAAGCATATCGCCCGGTGAGGCTATCAAGCAATTTGCGTCAATACCCGGATGAGTATGTCCGCTCCATTTATAACCCTCTTTTCGTAAATCGTTTGCAACCTTTTCATCAATATTTACGCTATATGAATTTCCTCGTATCACTAAGCGCTTAGTACCTTTGGTAAACAAAGCAAATTCATCACCCGTAATCGCTGTCATCGCTGATAGGTCGCGCATATTAACCGCTTTCTTTTCTATAATAATCCGGCTGTCATATTCGGATAAACTGTCAAGAATCCGTTGTTGCCTGTTATTGAGTGGTCTGCCTATTTGCAATATTGCATTTGGGTTTCCTTTGGCAGTATTCCTCTGTTCGATCGGACTGTCAATACTATTTATATGCATATTCTTACCACTTTGTACTTTTATTATACCACTTTTACCCGAAATGTCAACACTTTTTGCCGAAAAATCTTTAAAAGTCCGCATTCTGTCAAGACGTGGTTCCAAGCCCTTTACGCTTGCGCACATATCATCATATTTATCGCGGTAGAGTTTAACTCTATCCTTGCAGTCGAGGGCCTTGCGTTTCATTCCGGCAGCGTTAAACATATCAGCCTTTTGCTGTTCGCACCTTATGCCGCATTCGATACAGCGCTGTGTCTGTTTCCATTCATTTAGTGTCTTTTAACATCTAAAAAACTGACATACTATTAAAGTATGCTTTAATATATAGAAAGTAAGGTGAGGATATGACAAAGTAAATCTCGCAAAAGGTTGGTAGTGAGCCAAAGGCGTTACGAGTGCGCTTGCAAACGAATAGACGATGCGAACGTGACCT
>CAKSPW010000013.1 GCA_934486495.1 uncultured Clostridia bacterium | reverse complement strand
AGAGTGAACTAAATGTTGGAACAGAGGTAATTTTAGCTTTTAATAAGGAGCATTTTTTTAATGAAAATTAAAATAAAAAAACAGCGGTGTCTTTCGGACGCTGCCTATTTAAGGAAAGGAAGTATTAAAATGAAAGTCAAAAAAACAATTGCGATGGTTACAATTGCTGCTTTGTCGGCAGGTGTGTTTGCAGGCTGCGGCCCCCAAAAATCAGAGCCGGGCGGTACTGCAAGTCTTACCTGGTGGTGCAAAAACAATGCAAACGCCTACATTGACAGCTACAACAACATTGAAGCATTTCAGCTTATGCAGGAAAAGACAGGAACAAAAGTTACATTTGAGCATCCTGTTGTCGGACAGGAGGCGGAGCAGTTTAATGTTTTGATTGCCTCCGGCGATTATCCCGATTTGGTTGAGTATGACTGGGCAAAATATCCCGGCGGAGCGATAAAGGCAGTACAAGACGGCGTTATTATTTCGTTGGACGAATATGTCAATGAGGAGAAAATGCCGAACTTAATGAAGCTTTTGAAGAAAAATCCCGAATACATGAAGGTAATTAAGGATGCGGAGGGCTCAATAAGCACGTTGCCGTCATTCGTTGAAAGCCCGAAGATAAATGCATTTTTTGGTCCGACAATCAGAAAAGATTGGCTTGATAAGTTAAATCTTAAGATGCCTGAGACAATTGATGATTGGCATACGGTGCTTACGGCATTTAAGACTCAAGACCCGAACGGAAACGGTCAGGCTGATGAAGTACCGTTTGTAGACGATTCAACGGCATCGTGCCAGTATTTTGCTGCCGCATTCGGTGCAGGAACGGGAATGCTTTTGGATAAATCAGGCAAGGTTGTATATTCACCGATGACGGAGGAGTTTAAAAAGTATCTTGCCACAATGCATCAGTGGTACGAGGAAGGTTTAATTGACCATGATTATGCATCTCAGAACAGAAAGAGTATTGATTATAAGATGACGGCCGATATTGGCGGTTCATACATAGGATATACGGGAAGCCAAATGGGCAACTATGTAAAGGCAAAAGAAAGCGATCCGTCGTATAAGCTTGCCGCAACACAGTGGCCTAAGGGCAGTGATGGAATTGCATATTGCGGTAATGAGGATATGAAGCAGGTTAAGGGAGCATATGCACAGCTTGCAATTACATCGTCAAATAAGAACGTTGATGAAACAATTGCCCTTATCGATTGGCTCTACGGTGAGGAAGGTTCTATCGCAAAGAACTACGGTATTGAAGGTAAGAGTTATACAAAAACGGATAACGGGTTAGAGTTTACCGATGAAATCATGCATAATAAAGAGGGAAAAGACCCTGTTGCCGCATTGGTACCGTATGCAATTCCTATTTGGGGATTCTCGGGAAGCGTAATGCTTGACGATTCATATGATAAGATTTCACGTTCATATGATGAGCAAAAGGAGGCGGCTTCACTTTGGCGTGAAGCAGACACATCACGTCTTTTGTCGGCGCTTGCATTTACCGCCGAGGAATCGGAGATTCTCAGTGATGTTTGGAATGATGTTCATACATGCACGCAGGAATATTTGGCAAAGGTTATTTTGGGTAATGATACGGTTGATAATTTTGATAAATATGTAAGTCAGTTAAAAACAATGGGAGTAGATAAGGTTGTTGATGTATATCAAACGGCATATGACAGGTATATGAGCAACTAAATTTAATGTCGGAGGCTATTCTATCATGAAAAAAATAATAATCGCTGTTGCTATCGCACTCACGGTCGGAATAAGAGTATATGCGCAGCAGCTGCAAATCGACTATAACCAGGAAACATCGGAAATTACAATTGGGATTTCGGGCATTGAAAAGAATTCTGCACTGATTTCGGTTGTAAACGGAAAATATGAGCAGGGTACGGATATTACATCACGTGACTGCATATTTTTCGGAGAATTGTATAGTGACGATACGATTATATGCAAAATACCGCAAAAGGCACACAGCGGAGAGTATACTATTGCGGCGGTAATAGATGGAGAGCTTAAAACAAAATCATTTTGGTATACAAATAAGGATGAAGCGGCATCGGCACTTGAAAAACTGAAAAATGCCCCCAATGCGGCTGCCGTCAAGACGATAATAGATGAGGAGCATGACCGACTTGGTATTGACTATGAGGAATTTAAGCTTTATGCCGATGATATTTCGAGACTGTTCTTCAGTCTTTTCACAGGTACGGATAAGAGCTTGGAGGATTTTCGCGATACGTATTACGGAGCGTATGCTATGTCAAAGTCCAAAAAGCTCGATCAGTCCGGCGTTGAGAGCCTGATTTTGGATTATTCCGCAGAACTCGGAATATCTCGACAGACATATAATGCGCTTGCCGATGAAACAAAGAGGGAGTTTATAAAGCAGTTTTCATCGGGAGAAATTCACCAGGACAATATAAAGGCTCAAATCAAGGAGTATTTGTTCTTGTCGGAAATAAATACAGAGAAGTCATGGAAACAGTTTCTAAGTCTTATTTCAGATAAGTATAAGGAGTATCTTGACTTGGATTTGAAAAAACTGACGTCATCCGGACAGCAGGAAAACTTTTTAAAACAGCTTATGCAAAGAACTCCATACAACTCAAAGCAAGATTTTTTAACAGAGTATAACAGCGTAACCTCTCAAACGAAGAAAAATCCTACCACCTCATCGGGCGGAGGCGGAGGCTCGGGCAGTTCTTCCGGAGGATATGTAAAAACGGATGTATCCGTTGAAACACCGAAAGCTGATAAGGAAAATCGATTTGAGGACGTGAATAAATCTCATTGGGCATATGACAGTATTGAAAAGTTGGCGTCAGAGGGAATTGTAAACGGTGTGGATAATAATAGTTTTATGCCGGATAGCAATATCACGCGCGCAGAATTTGCGGCAATGGCGGTTAGAATGTTCTTTAAAGGGGAAAAAGCTTCGGGCAGCAGCTTTCATGATGTTTCGCAAGATGACTGGTATTATGAGCCGATTTCCGTTTTAAATGCAAAGGGAGTTTTAAACGGAGATGATTTCGGAAACGCAAATCCGACTCAAAACATAACCCGTCAGGATGCGTGCGTTATTATTTCGAGAATATTAAATATATTCTCAGATTCCGACGTTACATTTGATGACGCCGAAGAAATAAGCGACTATGCCAAAAATTCGATATCCGCACTTTGCGGACGCGGTATAGTAAACGGCAGGGACAATAATCGCTTTGCGCCGCACGACTTCATAACAAGAGCCGAAACGGCGGCTGTGCTTTACAGAATTTCAGAGAACACGGAGGAAGATAAATGAGAAAATTTGTATCAATTTTGATGATATCCTGCGCAGTATTCGGCTGGTGCACATTTAATGCGTTAGCGGAAAATACTCAGGAAAAACAATCATCAGATCTGGATATAGTCATGCTTGAATCTCTCGGAATTGATGTGTTCGGCGACGAAGTTCTTACAAAAGGAGAGTATGCCGATTGGATTGCGAAAATTACGGCAATCGATCAATTGGGAGGAACAATATCATTTTCGGATATTACGGCAAAGTATGAATATTACTCCTCAATCGCCGCTTCGGTTAATGCGGGATATTTCAGCGGAAACAGCGCTAATGTATTTGGGAAGGATAATGAGCTTTCATATGAAAATGCTCTTGTTCCTCTTGTCCGTTTGGCAGGATATGAGGTTTATGCAAAAATGAACGGCGGTTATCCGAGCGGATATATTGCGGCGGCAACGCACGCAGGCTTTGCCGCAAAATGCGAAAATCCCGATAAAATAACGAGATTTGAGGCAGCTAAACTGTGTGCGGATTTGTTGGACGTTAAAATTAATATGGCAAAAACGGACGGAACGGGATATGAAAAGTCAGACGAAACAGTCCTTTCGTATTACCATGACATCATCAAGGGCAGGGGGTATATGAATGCAAACCGATATACCGACCTTTACACAGATCAGGGTTACAGAAAAGATTTTATACAGATTGACAAAAATCAATACATCAATACTAATACGGATTTTGATGATTATTTGGGATGTAATGTTGACTTTTACTATGAGGAAAGCAAAAGCGACGCGCCTTTTATATGGGCGGTTGCTCCGACTCACAATGTGAAGATTAAAACTGTGAAGGCATCTGCCGATAATGAGATTTCGGATAATCTGTATAAATATTGCGATGAGCATGGCAAGTGGAAAACAATAAAGCTTGCCAACGGATATAATCAGGTTATTAACAACGTTACCGATTTTGTTATAAAAAGCGAAAATCTTATATATGAAGCGGGAGAACTAAAATTTATCGATGCCGATTCCGATGGGTATTACGAAACGGTTATATGTACAAAACCCGAAAGCATGGTAATAGAGGGGATAAGTATGTATAACGAGGAAATACACACATCCTCCGGAACGGTTGACTTTAACAGCTTTGATGAAACGGAATATGTGGCATTGTACAAGGTTGATGAAAACGGTAATGTTACCGACGCTGTTTTGGATGATTTGAAAACGGACGAAGTCCTAACCGTTTATCGTTCCGGGGACGGTAAATATCTCAGAGCCTACGCTATGGACAATAAAATTAAGGGCAAGATAGTCAGCATCGGTGAGGAAGAAGTGCAGATAGACACTATCACCTATAAATTCATCAATAACGCAACCGACGGAAAAAAAGTAGGAAGCGAGATTAATGCCTATATTGATTATTTGGGATATGTTGTTAAAATCACGGAGCTTGATTCGGGATACCAGTACGGATATATTTACAGCGGTGCATATGACTCTGTGGAGGATGCGGTAAAATTCAGAATATTTACAACACTTAAGCTTGAAGAATACTTTAGCGAAAGCAATGTTTATTTGGACGGCAAGAAAATATCCGCAGAGCAATTGAGCACGGATAACCGTCTGCACTCGGACGGCTCATGGGTAAAGCAGGTTGTTCGCTACCGAATGAGAAACGGTAGGATTTATATTATAGATACCGTTTCCGAGGGCAGCGGCGGGGATAAGGATAAGCTTGTATGCAATCATGAAAAGGAAACCATGAAGTACGCTCCAAGTTTCCCGACCGTAAATGAAAGGTACAAGGTAACCGATTCTACACTGTTTCTTGTAGTGCCGGATTTGGACGAGGAAAAGTCTAATATAGCATATTACACATATACATATCCGTTTAAGGATTATCCGCAAAACTTTATCTTTTCGGTATATGACGTTGATGACGAGTCAAAAGCCGGAGCCGTTATTATGTATCCGGCAGGAAGCAGAAAAAACGGAACAGAACCTTTGGTAAACGGTAAATGCGGTGTAATATATCAGATTACGGATGTTGTAAACGATGAGGGAAACATTGTAAAAAAAGTTATAATGTACACCGATCAAAATAAACTTGAAACATTTTATACAAAAACCGATATGTTTACAGATTTAAATCTGTCATTCGGTACGGTTGTGTTGTACGTGGTTGAGGACGGTATGCTGATGGGTATAAAAACGGAGTTTGTTCCGGACTCCAAGGATCCGAGAGCAAGCAAACGCTCGAACATGAGTTTTACAGATGAATGGACTGCCTATTTCGGTCAGACAAGAGACGTATACACCGATTATTTCACAATGAACACAAATTACAGCGGTGATTTGGATGAGTCTGCAAGCAATGTGCGAATTGTCCCGCTTAGCTTTTATCAAAATATTGTTGTAAACATGGCGGATAAAAAAATCACAACGGGAAGTCTTTCAAATCTTCACAGATTATCTTATGAATATGTGCGTATATTCAGAGGATATTCTGTAAGACAGCTTGTGTTATACGAATATTAACGGGGAGGACAGCGAAAATGACTAATTACATAAAAAAATTCATATCGGCATTTCTGGTATTTACCGTATTTTTGTCATTGACACCCGCATATATTTCGGCTGAAGCGGCGGAAACTGTTTATATCGGCGAAAGCTTTTCGGATTCCGCTCTTAACGGCACACCGAAAGGTGCTCAAACAAGCGGAGAGGGAAGTATTATTCGTGTTGTTGAGGACGGAGCAGGGAATAAGGTTCTTAAAATAAAAAACAGATGGAAGGATACATCTGTTCGTTACAGTATGTCGGTTACGGACAAGAAGATAGTTTTGCAGACGAGATTTCGCAGAAACAGCCTGTCGGGTGATGCGGCAATTCTTCAAATTCTAAACGACAAGAATGAAACCTATGATTTGTTACAGCTTCACGGAAGTATGATAACCGATTCTATGGGTTATGAAATATCACGATGCGGCAAAGGTTGGACAGAAGCAGCAGTCGTTATGGATTGCACTAATCTCAGGTACGATGTGTACATAGACGGACTAAAGAGAGCAAGCAGAATTAAAATAAACGGTACATTCAAAACTCCGAAAGGGTTTGGTGTAACATCATATGCAAGCGAGGGCGGTGACAGTGAATTACTGATTGATTATCTTTATGCGCACAGCGGTACGAATCTTACACCGTTTGTGGACACAAAAGAATATAACGATAAGGTTTTAAAGGCATCTTCCGATGAGGTGACAGCTCCCGATAATTCGCAAAAGCTTCTTTTAAACGAGGATTTTGAGGATATTCCGCTCGGAACAACATCTTCAAAGATAACGGGTTACAACGGCAGTCAGGGGGCGGAAAAGGTCGTTGAGCGTGACGGGACCGAAACCATAGCTCACGTGCTGCGAAGTAAAAACGGTGTAAATCCGTATGTCGATGTTCCTTTAAACGCTGTCGGAAATAAAATTGTGATGGAGGCTCGCATAAAGGTAAGCGGTGCGATTGAGGATTCTAAAATTTTTATGGTAAGAGATACAAGCGCAACGTTTTCGGAAATGCTTTATATCAAAAACAGCTATACGGCAACTCTTTATAATAACAGTGCCGTAAGCGGAGCGTCTTTCAAAAACGAGTGGCATGATGTTGCCATAGCCGCTGATTTTGATAAGCATACATTTGATGTTTATATTGATAAAACATTGATAAAGCAGGGTGTAATGTTTCTCCGTGATGCAAAAGCGGACGGAATTATAAGATTTCAGCCGTCATCCGGTGCAAATACGGTTGACGAGCAGGTACTGTATCTGGATAATCTTAAAGTCTATACGGGAAGCACGCTTTGCGAATTTGACACGAGTGAAACACAGGACGAGATTGTGTCAAACGATGAGGAGGAATACCCTTATGAAGTGGATAACAGTGAGCTTAAAACCGATATTTCACAGCTTACTGAGCTTACAACGGGAAAACAGGATAAGGTATCGGAGTACATTAACTTTGATTACAGTTCAAAATCCGTATTCGATAACAGCATAAGTCTTGTAACCGGTCAGTCCTATATAGGTATAAACGGAAAAAGATATAAAACGTCCGGTCCGATTGTAAGGAAAAACAATACTGTCATGGCTCCTGCAAGAACTCTCGGCTTATTAGCCGGTGAAACGGTGGGGTATGATGAACAAACGGGTAATATAACAATCGGAAATAAATCGTTCAAATGCGGCGATACGGAAATTAAGGTTGGGGACAAAACAGTATCTCTCGGCGGAGAAATTATGAGCATAAACGGCGTGACATATGTTCCGCTTAAAGCCTATGCCGGAGAACTTTGGCATAAATATTGCGGTGAAACAACAAACGGGCTTGTTGTAATCAATGCCGACAAGAAATTCAATGCGTCCTCGAAAAAGTATACCGAGCCGGCAAGAGAAATGATAAATTATCTGATTTATGATCGTCCGTCAGCGACAACTCTGTTAAATCTTCTTCAAAGCAGATATCCGAACAAAAAGCATATGCGAACGATTGTAACGGATGAACAGCTTGCAAAAATGGATTGGGCGGCGCAGAATACCGAGCTTGGTAAAAAGTTTTCGGATAATACAATTTCATTGGCAGACAGTATATTGCAGCAGCCGATTACAAAGCAGGACACGGCAGGGCAGGCTTTGGGCGGATTTAAGCAGTGCTATCATGTATTCTACCTTTTCTGGGCATATCATGTAACCGGAGATAAGAAATATCTTGACAGAGCGGCGGCAGAAGCTGAAAACATGGCTTCATTTGAAAGATGGAAGTCAACAGATGCCGATTGGCTTATAAACTCTGCAATTCTTCTTGCCTGCGGAACATTGTACGACTTATTCTATGATGATTTCAGTCAGGATACGAAGGATAAGCTTGCGGATGCTATGATTAACAAAGGTCTAAAGGATGCAATAGAACATTATTACGGCAGAGGCGGCTCTGATTGGCCGATAAGAAACAGTAACTGGAATATAGTATGTAATACGGGTGTTATCGTTGCGGCAACGTCAATAATGGAGGAGTATCCTGAAATATGTTCGGAGGCAGTTGAAAAGGCTCTTGTTTCTCTTGAAAAAGAAATGGATACTTTTGCACCCGACGGCGGCGGTATAGAGGGAATGGCATATTGGCATTATACGGTTCAGTATATGGTGCTTGCGTTCGAATGTATTGAAAACGCCTACGGCGATGATTTCGGAACGGAGGATTTCCCCGGTATTATGGAAACGGGTTATTTCCCGATTTACGGCTCGGGCAGTCAGGATATATTTGCCTACGGAGATTCGGACAGAGGAACTCATATAGATTCGGCAGAGATATTGTGGTTTTCAAATAAAACAGGCGATTTGCAGCTTCAAAATGCAAGAGTACAGCAGTATTATAACTTTGGATATCAAGGGTCATTTCTTGATTTGCTGTGGTATATGCCTGAGACTTATCATGATGTAGAGCTTGATAAGGACGCATATTACCGAACGGCAGAGGTTGCAACAATGCGCAGCGGCTGGGATGAGTTTTCAACATGGGTCGGACTCCATGCAGGCTATAACAGCTCCGTTCACGGACAGTTTGATATAGGTGATTTTGAATATGAGGTATACGGCGAGAGAATGGCAACTAATATGGGACGTGACAACTACAATTTGCCGGGCTACTTCAGTACAAGAAATAAGTATTATGTTCACCGTGCCGAGGGGCAAAATGTTTATGTAATCAACCCTGATGAGTCGGCAGGTCAGGAGGAACATGCAAGCACAACAATAAAACCGCTGTTTTCAAACGACAGCAGCGCCGCATATGAAATTGACATGACATCAGCTTACAGCAAACAGGTCAAATCGGCAAAAAGAGGATATAAGCTTACAAACGGCAGGCAGGTATTTGTGCTTCAGGATGAGATTGAAAGTAATTCTTTAAGCGATGATATTTATTGGTTCTGGCATACTGACGGTGATGTTACCTTGGGTCAGGACGGAAAGACGGCTGTGATTTCAAAGGGTGTTGTTAAAACTACTCTGTACTTTGATTCAAACGTTGACTTTAAGCTTATGCTTGAGGACACAAAGCCAATGTCATCATCTCCCGTAGGGGAGGGACAGCTTGAGGGTCTTGAGCAGAAAAAAATTACAGCTAATTTCATGTCTGAGCAGGATAAGGTAATATTCAGAGTTACAGCTGTTCCTATGATGATGCAATATGAGCCGGGTGAGCTTTCTCAAATAAGCACATGGACTCCTGATGAGCGTGCGCTGGCGGAACCTCCGAGAATAGAGTCGCTCAGCATCAACGGGCAGAATTTCGACTCATTTACAAGAAGTAAGGCAAGCTATGATGTTTCTTACGATTTTGCCGCAGGTGAGCCGGTGATTACAGCCGTTAGCAACGGAAATGTGAAAATAGATAAGCAGGGAACAACATACATGATTGAATGTTCGGATAAAAATGACTCAAGGCTTGCAAGATATTATATCCTGACTTTCAAAAATAAAGTTATGACCGGAACACCGTCAGGTACCAAGCTTTCACCGGTTGCATTTGAGAGCGGACCTACAACCGATATTAATACAACCGCTGAAAATGTGGCGGACGGAGATTTGGGCACACGCTGGGCAGCTTTGGGTGACGGCTCGTGGATGGTCATGGATTTAGGCAGTGAAAAGGTACTCAACGAGTTCTGTTATGCAATTTATTTGGGCAATCAAAGAAGACAGTTCTTTACACTCGAAGTATCAACGGACGGCGTCAATTACACCTCTGTTGCGGACGTAACAACCTCCGGCACAACTACCGAATACGAGTATATTAAGCTCAATTCGGTTAAGGCACGATATGTGCGTGTGGTAGGTATGGGTAATTCGCAGCATAAATGGAATTCATTCACCGAAATTGCCGTATACGGAAACTGATAAAATACGGCAAAATTTTAACAGACGGAGGGATTGATGAATGAAAAATAAAATCATAAGCGGTATTTTGGTATTTGTGTTCTTAACCGGCACAGTGGCGGCTTATGCGCACGAGAGTGATTTTTCAACGGATTTCAGCGGTAGTGTTGCCTCAAAAGCCCCTGTCGGATTTGATGAATGGAAATCCGGCGGAAGTCTCGGAAGTGTTCCGAAATTAGATGTTCTGACAGGCGTATTCGGTGCTGCGGAGGATAATACGGCTGTGCATATATATTCACCGGAGGGTGTCGGAGAAACAAAAAATCCTTATATCAAAAAGAATAATTTGAATTTTTCATCTGAGCACTTCAGCGTTGGTATTAAAATGGCATCATCTGACAATAGCAGTTATAAATACGCAACACTCGGAGTTATCAACTCGGCAAATGAGGAGATGGAATATCCGATAGCGGAAATGAATCCGACAGACGGGGCAGGCGCTTTGTATGTCGGGGGCAGTTCCGCCGAGGATAAGTATTCGTTTGAAAAATGGTACGGTATTGACCTTGAATTTACTGCTGATAAGGTACTCGTATACGTAAACGGCGAATATCTTAAGGATCTTGCTGCGGCTGATATTTCGGAAATTTCGTATATTAAATGCGGATTGTCTGGCAAGAGCGCCAAATCGGAAAGAGCAGATGTATATTTTGATGATGTATATGTAAAAGACGGCGGAGTGGGCGAGGAGTCGCTTATAAATATAAACTCCGATGCGTTTACAGTGAATCGGCAAACGCATACAATATCCGATATACCCGACGGTATGGACGTTGATACTTTTACAGCTGCAATCAAAGCAAATGATAAAACGGAGCTTTCCGTTATAAATCCGGACGGTACGGTTTACGATGATTCTGCTCTTAAACATGGCTTGTCGTTAAAGGCGGTATCACCAAACGGAGTAAACACGGTTACATATTTTTTGGATATGGCAAACTGTCATATTCTCGGATTGACAAACGGTGATATACTGCGTGAGGGAGATGTTTCGCTTGAAGTAAATTACGGACAGATAAGCGGAATAAAGAGTATATCATATTATGTAAATGACAGCTGTGTGGGAGAGGTGTCCGATGAGCCGTATAGGCTTGAGTACACCTTACCCTCCGGCGGAGGATATGAGCTGTATGCTGTTATCAGTTCGGAAACGGGTGAAATTACAACCCCGAGAATTAATATAACATTTAATCCGAATAAGCTGCCTACGGCTGAGATTGTCGGTATAGATGACGGCTCGGAGATTTCGTACAGCGATAATTTATCGGTATCGGTAAATGCTTCAGATGCGGACGGCGAGATAACAGCTTGCACACTCTTGCTCGACGGACAAACGCTTTTGCCCGATAATGGTGAGTCGCCTTACGTTTTTACGCTAAATCCTATTTCGGCAGGTGAGCACAGCCTGCAGGCTTATGTTGAGGATAACGAGGGCGGCAGCTGTATGACGGAGGAAATCAGCTTTACCGTCAAGCATGCAAGTGTGTATATGCTGTCGGAAATGGATTTTAACAAGGGTGCGGCACCCGATTTGCGGTTATACAGCGGAGCGAACTCATTTGAAACCGTAAGAGAGGATTTCGGAATGTCATATGCGCTGAAATCATCTGCGTCAACAACGGCATCGGCGGTATACGTTTCCGGCAATTCGCATTTGAGTGAAAACACTATTGTGTTCGAGTGCGATTATATGACGGATTTGGATAACACGAAAATTGAGCTTATTTTAAAAGCTGACAGTAATTTTAATGTTTTTTCCGTGAATTCTCAGCCGAAAACATGGCATCACTTAAAATTCGTTTTTGAGCTTAAAAAGGCGAAGGCAGAGCTTTTTATCGATAACTTGTCAGTCGGTAAGGCAAGTGTTAAGGGAATTTCTTTTTCGGATTTGAGATTTAATTACAGAAACAACGACCCGGGCACAACGTCTACAATGTATATTGATAATTATAAAATTTACTATGAGCTTGAGTATCCGTATATTATAGATATGCAGCTCCTCTCAGAGGATGGAAAAAGCGTAGTAAACAGTTCGGGAAATGCGGAAGAGAATTTAAAAGAGATTGTACTCAGCTTTAACACTTTTATCGGCGAAAATTATGCGCAAAAGGATAAATTCAAGCTTTATGTAAACAATTTCCCCGATTCGACATATGACGTATCGTTTAGAAATAACAATTCCGGAACGGACGCAGTACTTACACTTCGCTCTGAGGCGAAAACAAATTCACTTTACGAAGTGATAGTCGCATCGGATATTTCAGATACATATAATCAGTCTATCGGAGCACAGCTTCAAAAATCATTTAAAACAGAGATGGCACGCTTTGATGTTGCAGACTGGATTGTATATAAAAACAACAGAAGATTAACAACGACAAAAGAAATAAAGAAAGGGGATGAAATTAAGGTTTCGGCAAAGGTTGTTAATTACGGAGGCGAAACGGAGCCGTCTGTATTGATTTTTGCACTGTATAACGGCAACGAGCTTATGGATTACAAAATGCATAAGATAGATGCTGCATCTGTGCAAAAAGAAACAGTTATTTCCGATGATTTTTCCGTTTCGGAAATCTCGGAGGGAGTAAGAATTGAGGGTTATTTATGGAATGCGGACGGAACCTGCTCCAAGGCTGCTCATTTTAAAATGAGCAAATAATGCGAGTTAAAAGGCATAATGAAAGGAGAAAATCGAAATGAAATCTACCAAAAAAATGAGTTTTCTTGTATCGGCTGCAATGCTGCTGACGAGCTGTATGCTGCAATTCCCCGTATCGGCAGCAACAACAGAGGTGTTTGATGAAAACTTTGATTCTCGTTCCGGTCAAATTGTTTCAAATGTTACCACGGGAATTGATATTTCGGGAGGCGGACTTAAGTGGTTTACGAGTAACTGGCCGACAAAGAGAGATGATATTAAGGGCACAATCAAAACCGATACGGTAAAAGGCGGAAAATCCTTCTTCATCGATTATAACGGAGGTGTTCTTGATAATTCCGCAACTACGACATTTATGGGAGTTGCAATGGAAAAAGCCTGCACACCTGCAAGCGGAGAAGGATATGTAATTGAGTATTCCTTCAAAGCAGAGGATGATACAGCCGGACTTTTCTTTGTTGGAAAAGGCAACGGCAGTTGGTGGGGCGGACAAATCTCGCGCGCAAGCGGCGGTAATATCACCGTTTCTTCAACAGTAATCGGCACTTATGAGATCGGTAAATGGTATCACGTTGTTATTTGCTTAGAGCCGGGTTCAAATAAGTATACATCATACGTAAACAATGTAAAGAAAACGGGAACAATCACATCAAATGCGCTTACGGCAATCGATGCAAATTCGAGAGTAGAGGTGAGAATGCCTGCAGGAAAAGCATCTTCTATGTGGCTTGATGACTTTAAGTGCTATGCGATGGATAATGCGCTAAACTACAACCCTTCGACAGCAGGCGCTGCACAAATTACAGCCGTTAATAACAGTGCGTATTCGGTTGACGAAACAAAGAAGATAATCACCGTTCCTACCGGCGCAACGCTTGATGATTTAAGAGCGGCAGTTACGTTGTCGGCAGACTCTGCGATAGTAGGAAGCGATACTTTATCCGATGGTGCTTCTGTTGCGCTTGTTTCGAAAAACGGAACGGTTTATCCGTACAGAATCTCGGTAAATGACGGAAAAACATACGTATATAACGAGAATTTTGACTTGCGTTCGGGCAGAATAGTATCTAACGTAACAACAGGAATTGACCTTACGGGAAGCGGTCTTTCATGGCATACGAATAATTGGCCGACAAAGAGAGACGATATTACGGGAACTGTTAAAACGGACGCAATAAAGGGCGGAAAATCGTTCTGCATTGATTATAACGGCGGACCGCTCGATGCAGGTACCGTGACTTCGATGGGTGTTGCTACACAGACAGCCTGCCTGCCGGCAAGCGATCAAAACATTGTTATCGAGTATTCGTTTAAGGCAGAGGATACAACGGCACAGCTTTACTTAATAGGAAAGAACAGTAAGGGAGCTTGGTGGCCCGAAATTTCAAGGGTAATTAACGGTAACATTATGCTCGGCTCCGAGATTATCGGTAAGTATGAGACCGGTAAATGGTATCACGTTGTTTTGTGCATGAAGCCGGGAACAAATGAGTATACCGCATATGTAAACAATGCAGTGAAAACCGGAAAAACCTACAATGCGTTTTATTCCGATATTGCCGCAGGTGCAAGGGCTGAGGTAAGAATGCCTGCCGGAAGCGAGTCTTCTATGTGGCTCGATGACTTTAAGTGTTACCCCGCCGCACAGTCGTTCGTATTTGATTCGGAAATAGAAGGTACCGCTTGCACGGCAGTTTCAAGCGTATATGACATCAATGACGATAATAAGACAATTACACTTTCGGCAGGAATTACCGCAGATGATATAATAGCAAATGTTACGATTCCTGACGGAGCGACAATTAATTTTTCAGATAATGTTATAGCAGACGGAACAAAAATCGGCATTGTATCCAAAAACGGAAGCACCGTAAACACATATACAGTTAAAATGGCAACCATAGGTTCTGATGTATACGACATCGACGGAACGGCACATACGATTTCGGGCGTTGGAAAATTCACATCACCGGCAATGCTTCTTGCCGCAATTAAACCAAGCAACGGTGTAGAGGTTAGGGACGGCAAAAACAATGTTGTAACAACGGGATATGTTGACAGCTCAATGAAGGTATGCGTTGGTAACGAGGAATTCTCGATTATTGAAAAAGCTCCTGCAATCAGCGCAGATTTTGAAAGTAAAAACGCAGGTGCATCCGATTTGGGCAACTTATATCTTTCGGCAGGTTCGGGAGTAGTAACGCAGAATGCCGAAAAAGGTTCAAAGGCTCTTAAATACACTATGACCGATTCGTCATGGCAAAACTTCTTTACTTATCGTTCCGATTTTGAACTTAAGGGAAGCTATAACCTTGAATTTTCGTTCATGGCAGAAGACCTTAATTCAGGCTTTAAGATGATTGCAAAGGAAAATGTCAACTACGGAAGCTTCAATCCTGATTTTGAGATTAAAAACGGTATTATGGAGTATATAGACCCGTCTATTACCGTACCGGAGGGCGGTGAGCCTATCGATCATATAACAATCGGTACATATGAGCCGAACAAGTGGTATCATATTGTATATTCGTGCAAGATGATGACTGACAGTGAAAATGCAAGACTGAGCATCTATGTAAACGGCGACTGCATTTTAAATGACAAGGAAATTGTAGGTAATACTTCAAAGTATATCGGTTATGAGCGTTTTGAAATGAGAAACATCGGCAATGCCCCGGCAACATTCTGGCTTGATGATGTTAAATTATATCAGACGGCTACAAACATCTATGACGCTTCATTTGAGGGAACAGAGGTTGGTGTAACGTCAGACTCGCTTAATATTGAGAACGGAGTTATTTACCTTGATAAGAAGTCATATTCAGCTGATGAGCTTACGACAAAGCTTAATTTTGCAGGTGATGCCGACTCCGTAGCCGTATATAATGCGGACGGCTCGTCCTTTGACGGCGATACAATAACACCGGGAATGAAAATGACAATTAAGTCGGCAAACGGCAATGTAATTAAGTATTATACTTTTGCATCCGAACCTGTTAAGATTACCGCAAAGAACGAGGCGGGAGATGTGCTTACATCAAAGTTTGACGGCGGCAAAATTACGGCGGAAATTAATGCGGCTCAGCTCGGAGACGGCAGCTATAATCTTGTTATCGCAAGCTATAAGAACGGTTATCTTGACAATGTTTCATGCGTTCCGGCAACGCAGACAGCAGAGCTTACTCCGTCAGGCGAAGCAGATACCGTTAAGGTATTTGCGGTAGAATTTACAACAATGATTCCGGCGTGTGACGCTCTTGTTTTAACCAAATAAACAAACCAAACGATATTTGTCGGGGGAGGGGATGCTCTCCCTCGGCAGATAAAATAAAAAAGACAATTAAAATCAGTGACAAAAAATGCCGTTTCTAAATCGGCTGTAAAATGAAAACGCAAATGACTGTAAACAAGAAATCGAAATTACCGCAAAATTATGCGGTATCATTCCAATATTTAAAGGCGGATACTGATTCGCCGCATATCAGATTTATAAAACCGAAAATAATTGTCGTTTTGGCTTAAAATTGCCTGGCGACTTTGAAATATATTTACAAGACAGAAATTAAATCTTTTGCTGAAAGGCTGAAACAATGAAGAATTTTATGATATACAATAAGCCGGGATATTGCTTTAACGAAGCACTTGTTTTGGGAAACGGCCATATGGGTGCAATGGTTATGGGCAGGACGAAAACGGACTATAACTGCACAGAACAGATTATTTTAAACGATGACGCTCTTTGGAGCAATAGCACGGAAATCAGGGATAACGCAAACGGGGCGGAGGGATTCAGAAAAATCCGCTCTTTGCTTCTTGAGGGTAAGCCGCATGAGGCTGAATTTGAGGCAAGGTACTTGATGATGTCATCACCTCGTGAACAGGTGGCATATCAGCCTTTGGGCGAGCTTCATATTAATTTTAAAAATCATGATGCGCAAGCGGAGGAATATATAAGATACCTTGATATGAACTCTGCCACAGCGGTTTGCGAATATGTTATGAATGGTGTAAAAATAAGACGTGAGGTTTTTGTTTCGCGTCCTTCTGACGTAACCGCTGTAAGAATAACTGCCGACAAACCAATATCATTTTGCGTAAATTATACACGCCGTCCGTTTAACGGAAAAACGATATATAATTGTGGCAGCGTAACAGTATATGGAAGTACGGGGGATAAAGGAGTTAAGTATGCCGTAAGTCTTCGTCCGTCGGATGAAGGCAAAGTTATAGGTGACTCGTTAGTATTTGAAAATGTGACAAAGGCGTCATTCTTTGTTTCATCGGCAACCGATTATTACGGAGAAATTCCCGAAGAAAGAGCGCAGAGCCTTACCGGGGTGGCGGCAGATAAGGGATTTTTTGAACTTTGGAAAGAGCATATTGACGAGTACAGACCGTATTTTACGGCAATGGAGCTTTCTCTTGATACATTTGACGCAAGCTCGGAGTTTGAATTTGATGAAAATTATACGGATAATATCTTGAAACTTCTTAGGAAAGAAGGATATACAACTGTTGACAAGCTTTTGAATAACTTAAAAAGCGGAAATGAAGAAAACAGAATTTACGAACTATATTTTGCATTCGGAAGGTATCTTCTTACGGCATCGTCGAGAGGAAGATGTTTGCCGGCAAATCTTCAGGGGATATGGAACAGCAGTTTTGCACCGCCGTGGGACAGTAAATATACGATAAATATAAATACGGAAATGAACTACTGGATTTCCGAAATATGCGCCCTGCCGCAGTGTCATATGCCGCTGTTTGATTTAGCGGAAAAGGCGGCTGAAAAGGGACGCGTTACTGCAAAAAATATGTATGACAGCGGCGGCTTTGTAATACATAACAATACAGACGGATACGGTGATTGCTCAATAACGGGCGAGCTTTTGTCTGCTGCAATTTGGCCGATGGGCGGTGCATGGCTTGCACTTCATTTTTGGGAGCATTACAGATATACGGGAGATGTGGATTTTTTAAGAAAAAGAGCATATGGATTTATGCGTGAAAGTGCGGAGTTTTTCTCTGATTATCTCTATAAAAATCAAGATGGATATTACCTTACCGGACCGTCAATTTCACCGGAAAACAGCTATAAAACAAAAAACGGTCAAGCCTCACTGTGTATGGCACCGTCAATGGATTCACAGATACTTACGGAGTTGTTTTCGGCATACATAAGATGTTGTGATATTTTGGGATTAAAGGACGAATTCTACAACAGAGCAAATGAAATACTAAGCGGTATTCCGCCTATCCGAATTGATGGCACGGGACGCATTGCCGAGTGGTTTGACGATTTGGAGGAAACGGAAAAAGGGCATAGGCATATATCGCATTTGTTCGGACTGTTCCCGGGAAATTTAATTACGCCGAACGATAAGGAACTTTTTTGTGCGGCAGAGAAAACACTTCGGTGCAGAATTGAAATCGGCAGCGGACATACGGGCTGGAGCTGTGCATGGATTTGCTTGCTGTGGGCAAGGCTTCTTTGCGGCGATGAAGCGTACGGCTTTTTGCGTCAACTGCTGACAAAATCAACGCTTGACAATCTGCTTGACAATCATCCGCCTTTTCAAATAGATGGGAATTTCGGAGGATGCGCAGCGATGGCAGAGATGATTATGCAAAGCCATGAAGGATTTATAAGGATTTTGCCGTCATTGCCGAAAAATTGGAGTGCGGGGTATGTAAAGGGTATTTGCGCAAGAGGCGGACATAAACTCGACATATATTGGAAAGACGGTGAAGCAGAGCATATTGTTTTGTATCCCGGAAAACTATCCGATGTAACACTCGCATATCACAAGCCGATTGTTTGCGATTTTGCAAAAACAAGCTTTAAAGACGGACTGTATTTTTTAACAATAAAGAATGCAAAAAAAGAAAAATATATTATAAATAAATCAGAGAGGTGAACGCTATGAAAAAGAAAATTATCAGTGCGGTTTTATCACTGTCGCTATTGTTCTCGTCGCTTGCGTGCTTAACTGCCGTTGTTTCGGCGGAGGAAAACATCGATACGAGCTATTTTACTCAGTGTCCCGAGCCGGAGCGTATATATAACACGACAACGGTGTCGGGAACGGTGAAAAAGGAATTAAATACGTATTTGCCCGATAACGAGAGTGCAAAAACATTTTTCAGAGAAAACATATGCTTTCTTGCAGACAGTAATAAGCTTTGGATTAACGACGCCAAATACGAGGCAAGAAAAAGAACAAGATATATAGACGAAGTTTTATATATCCCCGGTGAAACTCTTGCCGCAATTTCTTCTTATCCATACAGCTATGACGGAACTGATGCTGTTATCGGCCCGGTAACGGTTACAATAGGCTCCGATAAACTGTCCGGACATACAATTTACAGACATGCCGTAGATATTGACGGCACGGCGTATATTCCTGCTGAGGATTATGCATTATATGTAATGGGAAAACCTTATTCCATTTCAAATAAGGGACTTGCCGTTATAGGTTCAAAGGACGTTTCGGGTACGGCAAATGGCTACGTTGCGAAGAAAATGATGAATTATCTTGCATTTGACAGACCGTCAACCGAAGCGATAACGGAGGCTGTAACATCAAAAGCTCATCCGAGAATTTTTGCAACCGAAGAACAAATTCAAAATGCACTTGCGCTCAGCAATACAAACTCTACCGTGAGGTCATGGTCAAACAGCGCTATGTCCGTTGCAAATTATTATGTAACGTCAACGACCAACGTAACAACGGACGGCAATCTCGCTCACGGCTGGTGGGATGACACTGTGCTGCTGCCGATGTACTGGGCGTACAGAAAGACGGGAGATTCAAAATATGCCGAAAAGGCAATTGAGGTTGCATATGCAACGGCTCAGGTTGATACGTGGGGAGAGAGTATCTCGTATTTAAATACGTCAAATATTACCATGGGCTGTTCGCTTGTTTACGATTTGTTCTATGACTATATGACGGAGCATAATATGCAGGCGCAGAAAACAGCTATTGAAAACGCAATTAAAACACACGCACTAAGAGTTGCGCAGGCAGAATATAAGGGCAAGGTGTATTCCGACTGGCCTGCAAGAGAAAACAATTGGAATCTGGTATGCAATTCCGGTATGATAATGGGTGCTTTGGCTATAATGGAAACAGATACCGAGCTTTGTTCCGAGATAATTCAGCGTGCACTTGTGTCTATGGAAAATGCTATGCCGAGTTTTGCGCCGGACGGCGGATGGTATGAGGGAATTTCATATTGGGAATATACAAACATAATGCTTATTATGGGCATAAATGCTCTTGACGTTGCTTGCGGCACAAACTACGGAATTGAGAATACTCCGGGATTTTTGGATTCGGGATATTTCCTTATTAACAGCACGGGATATAAGTATTCATTCGGCTATCACGATTCGGTGATAGGTTCTGTAATAAGTTCTACTCCTCTTATGTGGTTTGCAAAAAAGACAAATGATATGGCTCTTCAAAAATACTTTGTTGACAGGGGAGTAACCTGTAACAAGGTAAAGGATATTTTATGGTATACTGATGCGGCAATGCCTGACAATTACGGTGCAAAGCTTGACGCAAGTTATCCGAATGCGGGCGAGTGGACTATGCGCAGTGACCAAAGCAGCAAGCCGATATTTGTCGGAATGCACGCAGGCGCAAACAATGTAACGCACGGTCAGCTTGATATAGGTGATTTTGAGTATGAGGCAAACGGCGTGCGATTTGCCGAAAATATGGGAAAGGATGACGACAACCTAAGCGGAATTTACAATATCGGTACGGATCGTAACAATTACTATGCAAACAGAGCGGAAGGTCAAAACGTATTTGTTGTTAATCCGTCATCTGACGGCGGACAGATTACGTCAGCTACTTCGACTGTAACCCGCATTAAAGCTACTGATACGGAGTCGGCATATGCCGTTAACATGACGCCTGCATATGAAAATCAGGTGCAGATGGCAATACGCGGATACAAACTTACTTCAAACAGAAATATTTTCATGCTTCAGGATGAAATTACGCCGAAGACAGCAGGCGATGAGTATTATTGGTTTTGGCACACATATGCAAATATTCAAATAGATAATGAAAATAAAACAGCTGTTCTTTCAAAAGACGGAAAATATATAACGTTAAAATTTGAGTGCAACGCTCCGATTACATTATCGTCCGGTGATGCAAAGCCTATGGTGGATAAAGGCTCTCCCAACCCGGCAGGACAGCTTCAAAAGCCGTATCATGTTAATATGAAGAAATTAACGGCTGTTTTTAAGGCGGACAATACCGACAAAATCACGTTGCGTGTGACTGTTATTCCACAGGGAATACAATACACACCCGATGAAATTACAGCAATTAACAAATGGGGCGGCGAATCGGGCGATGACGGTTTTGTTGATATACAAACAAACTATACGGTTGATAATATATCTCATACAATATCGGGAGTAAAGCAATATACCACTGTTGAGGATTTTCTTGCAAACATTACGAATCTCAAGGGAAAGAAAGCGTGGATTTATAATGCCGGGGAGCAGGTTACAAGCGGCTATATTAAAAGTGGCTATATTCTTTGTATCGGCGATGAAATTATGACGTCAAATCTTAAAATTGTTCTTGACGATGATATAGTCGGCAGTCGTTTTGACGATATAACCTACCGCACAAATTCGTGGAATATTGTTGCCGGACAGATATTTGCCGGAGGGTACTCAAACAACACTTCTAATAAGATTGAGCTTGCAGCGTCACATGAGAAAGGCGGCGGCTCTATGAAGCTTACAACAGGGGGTGCAAATCCGACAAACGGAAATACACAAGTCGGAACGGCAATGTCACTCGGTTCGCATCCGAACTATGAAAATATTGAGTTTTCCATAAAGCTTGAGGACAACAATTTAAAAAGAACGATGGTTGCAAAGCACACAGACGGTTTTTGGAACGACCCTGTCAGCTTTGATACGGATATGAAAATAAAAGTATTCAATCAGCCCGTTATGACATATGAGCTTAACAAGTGGTACAATGTTGTGCTCGCACTTGATATGGCAAATAAAAACTACAGCGTGTATGTAAACGGTGAAAAGATTAAAAGTGAAGAAAACAGCTCAAGCGTGAAAAGTAATATAAATCATGTGAGGCTGGAGACTCGTAATGCCAATAACGTATCGTCGGTAACATGGATTGATGACTTCAGAATTTACGAAACGGGCAGCTCTATTGCTTATGACAGTGAGTATGAGGGTGCGGCAATTAAAATCTCGCCGAATTTTACGGTTGACGGAAATACCTTGAAGGTAAAGAACCTCGGAATATACAATTACAGAAATCTTGTTTTGGCAATGGGCGGAGATTATTCGTTATGGACAGCGTATAAAGCAAATTCAGATGCGGCGGAGGCAGGAGATACCGTTGAGGACGGAAGTAAGATAATTCTTGTTTCTCAAAACGGAGCGATTGTAAAAAGCTTTACGGTTAAGAATTCAATCGGCGATAACAAATATGATGTAGATATGACGAAAAAAACAATATCCAAGGTTAAGAAATTTACCACAGTTGACGATTTTTACACAAATATGGGTCAGCAGAAGACAACGGCGACGCTGTATTGCAAAGATAAGATTGTTGAGGACGGTTACGTTAAGGATGGCTATGAATTCGATATTGCAAATATAATGCGGTTTACCGTTCATATTGACGGCGATGCGCTTAACGAAAGCTTTGACAATGCAAATCAGGTTACATATCATTTGACA
Organism: uncultured Clostridia bacterium; assembly: GCA_934486495.1. Taxonomy (GTDB): domain Bacteria; phylum Bacillota; class Clostridia; order UBA1381; family UBA1381; genus RGIG9115. Next base: position 20,827 of record CAKSPW010000013.1, on the reverse strand, counting down.
AACATGCTCGACGGCAGTGTGGCTGATGATTATAATTCCGTGTTACTGCTTGAAGATAAGTGTAAGAGCGGAAAATCAGTCAGAATTAAAACGGGCGGAATAAAAACAGGTGTTCAGTATACTTACGTAAGTACAAACTCCAATTTCTCCGATATTAAGGGCGACAAGTTTAATGTGGAATTTTCGGTAAAACTTGAGGATAAGAATTTGCGCCGTGTTATGGTTGCAAAAAGCGGTGACGGCACACAGTGGTGGCTTCCCGAATTTGCAAGCTTTGAAAAGGACGGAACAATTCGTATGTTACATCTTGATGTTGCAACGTATGAAATAGGAAAGTGGTATGATTTTGTTGTTGCTATCGATGCGGCGCAAAATAAATATGCAATTTATATGAACGGTAGCCTTATTAAGACGGGAGTATCAGACAGAATAAGAAAGGGCTTTAACAGGCCGAGATTTGAAACACGAAACGAAAATAATGTTTCTTCCGTTACATGGTTTGATGATTTTAGGATATATGAAACAGGCTCATCGCTCGGTTATGAAGATGAAGGTGAGGAGTTTTTGAAGTATGTATCCTTTACCGACTTAAACGGTGAAGCAGCAGACGGTCCGTGTGCAAACGGATTTAGTATAGAAGCAACGGTAAATGGTGGAAATACTGCTAAATCCGCAGTTTTAATTGCGGCGGTTTATAACGGAAGCGTGCTTGAGAATGTATTTAAAAGCAATACATATGAAGTGACGGGAAGACAAACAATGAACGTTACGGTAAATACGGATTCGGTTGAAAATAAAACGGTAAAACTTTTTGCATGGGATAGTGCAGATGAAATGCACAGCCTGAGCAAAGTGCGGGTTTTTGACGAATAATCGTGCATGGAAAAACATCAGACGGCAAAGTTATAAATGACATATAGACGAAAGGGCGAAAGAATATGAAATTCAACAAAGAAGAATATATCGAAAAGGTTTATGCGTGCTGGCAAGGAAAAAATATAGGCGGAACAATGGGAACGCCTTATGAACATAATACAGATATGCAGGATATTTCGGGATTCTCAAGTGAAAAAGGCGCACCGGCGGCAAACGACGACCTCGATTTGCAGCTTATGTGGCTTTGCGCAATAGAGGAAAGAGGTATAAAAAATATTACTTCAAAAATGCTTGCGGAATATTGGATTAGCTTTATCCCTCCGCAGTGGAATGAGTACGGCGTAGCAAAATCCAATTTAAAAATCGGCTTAATGCCGCCATATTCGGGGGAACATCAAAATGACTTGTGGAAAACGTCAAACGGAGCATGGATAAGAACGGAGATTTGGGCAACGCTGTTTCCGGGCTATCCGGAGCTTGCGGTGAAATATGCATATAAGGACGCGTGCGTTGACCACGGCTTGAGCGAGGGGACTCATGCGGCGATGTTTGTTGCGGCTCTTGAAAGCAGTGCTTTTATTGAGAGTGATATAATGAAATTAATCGATACGGGACTTTCTTTTATACCGTCCGACAGCAAAACGGCAAAGGCTGTTAAGCTTGCAATTGAACTTCACAAACAGGGTGCATCTCTTAAGGAGGCAAGAGAAAAAATTGTTGAGTTTAACAGCGATTTGGGATGGTTTCAAGCGCCTGCCAATATTGCATTTGTTATTCTCGGTCTTCTATACGGCGAGGGTGATTTTAAAAAATCTATGATTTATGCCATTGACTGCGGTGACGATACAGACTGTACAGGTGCAACAATCGGCTCAATAATGGGAATTATCGGAGGAAAAAATGCAATTCCCGATGATTGGGCGGAGTATATCGGAGACAGTATTGTAAGCTTTGCGATAGATTTGTCGTATTTGCCTCGTCCGAGAAGCTGTCAAGAGCTTACAGATCGTGTACTTGCATTGCTTCCACAGACGCTTTCGGCATACGGTATATCGATTGAAGAAACAGACGGTCATATTGAGCGCGGCGATGAGCCTGCACAGCGAATCGCTGAGTTTGATATTCCGGAAAATCCGTACACGTATGAAGAAACGGATTTAATTCACACGCTTGTAAGAATACAGTTTGAGACAGCGCCTGTAATTAAGCCGAACCAAGTTTTAAAAATGAAAGCGCAATTTTTAAACACGATGTGGGAACCTCGGACACTGTTCATAAATCTTCTATTGCCGGATGGGTGGAGTGCGGATTATCAAAAGAGTGTATTCGTTGAGCAAAAATGCGAAATGCATACTCTTAAACACTCTGAGCTTGAATTTAAAATTACGGCCGGAGAAAACGTTGATTCCGTAAATGAAATAATTATGTGTGTCACCGCAGATGGCAGACCCACACGAGGTATGCTTCCGATTACGGTTCTCGGATAGAGAATGCATGGTATTTGTACACAAATTAATATTCAATATTTTGCGTCCTGCTTACGATATGACGGTGCTATCAGAGCAGGACGCATTTTGTATTTGAAAATGACGTATATTATGAACGTGCCGAAAATTCCCAAAATATATTTACACTGTGCTGACAATAATAAATACAGATTTAAAAACAAAGGGTGAGTGAAATGGCGACGGTCATGAACATTACACAGTTTTTCTTTACGGTTGTTATAGGCTTGTATTTTTTAAATCAGCTTATCGGGCAAAGAAGCGAGTCGGATATAGTAAGCAAGGAGTCGAAGAAGGAGATGGAAAGACTTCATTTTATGCGCAGAAATTCACTGACCGAACCGCTGACCGAACAGACACGGCCGTCAAAGCTATCCGACATTATCGGGCAGGAGGACGGCGTTAAGGCGCTTTTGATTGCGCTTAGCGGAGAAAATCCACAGCATGTGCTTCTTTACGGTCCGCCGGGAGTGGGTAAAACAGCTGCTGCACGTGTTGTCCTTGAAGCGGTGAAGAAAACCCCCGATACACCGTTTCCGCCCGATGCACCGTTTATAGAGCTTGACGCAACAACGATGCATTACGATGAACGATGTATTGCCGATCCGCTTATAGGTTCTGTTCACGACCCTATCTATCAGGGTGCCGGAGCATACGGGAATTTGGGCGTTCCGCAGATTAAAGAGGGCGCCGTATCACGTGCGCATAGAGGAATTTTATTTGTCGATGAAATAGGCGAGCTGTCAACGATGCAGATGAACAGGCTTTTGAAGGTGCTTGAGGACAGAAAGGTTATGTACGAAAGCGCATACTATTCAAAATCCAATAAAAATATACCTCGTCACGTTCGTGATGTTTTTGAAAACGGAATACCTGCCGATTTCAGACTTATCGGCGCAACTACAAGGCGGCCCGAAGAAATACCCGAGGCAGTCAGGTCAAGGTGCGTTGAAATATTTTTTAATTCTCTTAATGAGGAGGATATTAAAAAAATAATAAACCTTGCCGCAAAGCAGCTTAATATGGATGCCGACCCGGCGGTTGTGGAATATATGGCGGAATATTTAAAAAACGGACGTGACAGCGTAAAAATGGCGCAGATGCTGTCGGCAAAAATTCATCTTGACGGTAAGGACAAGCCCGATTTGTGGGATGTTGATTGGGTGATAAAATCGGGAAGATACAAAAAAAGACTGTAATATGTCAAAAATATAAACTGAACGTTAATAAAATTTATTGAATTTTTAATAAAAATACTATTGCAAAAATCATTTAAATAAGATATAATATAAATATTGAACGTTTATGTCTTAATTTATGTGTAAGGAGCGGTATTTTTAATGAAAATTCTTGTTGTTGATGATGAAAAATTGCTTGTAAAGGGAATAAAATACAATCTTGAACAAGAGGGATATATGGTTGAAACCGCTTTTGACGGTGAGGAGGCTGTTCGTCTTGCTCATGACGATTCGATAGATTTGATACTTCTCGACCTTATGCTTCCGAAAATGGACGGACTTTCCGTTTGCAGAAGTGTAAGAAGCTTTTCAAACGTGCCGATTATTATGCTTACGGCAAAAAGTGAGGATATAGATAAGATTTTAGGTCTTGAATACGGCGCAGACGATTATATTACAAAACCGTTTAATATCCGTGAGGTTACGGCGAGAATTAAAGCTATTTTAAGACGTGTGAATCCCGTTAAAAAGGGAGATCGTGACAAGGTACTCGTTTCGGGCGGTATTAAGCTTGACTACAACTTTAAAAGAGTTACAATCGGCGACAGGGTAATTGAGCTTACGGCAAAGGAATTTGATTTGTTGGAGCTTTTCCTTAAAAATCCCGGAAAGGTGTACACACGTGAAAATCTTCTCGATATTGCATGGGGATTTGACTATCCGGGCGATGTCAGAACGGTTGATGTTCATATAAGACGATTAAGAGAAAAAATAGAGAAAAACCCGGCAGAACCGGAATATATCAAAACAAAGTGGGGTGTGGGCTATTATTACAGAAAAGATTAAGAATTTTCGCCCCGACCCCGTCAAGCTTAAAATAGGTGCGATTAATATAACGGTTATGGCGGCTGCGCTTGCGTTTATGATAGTTATTATAACGTCGGCGGTGTCGAATAAAATGTACTCATCGGCAGAGGGGGAAATGTTTGCAAAGGCAAATATTATCTCACAGGTACTCTCCGGCGATGAGACAGAGGATATAGGCGGTTACATAAGCGACAGCCTTGTCGGAACCGGTATACGCGGTATGCTGCTCGACGGCGGCTCTGCCGTGATTTACGATACGGAAGCGGAATCCGCCGATATAGGAAAAATATTTACAAGCTCCCTTATAACGGGGGCTTTTTCGGGTGAGCAGGGAGCGCTTAAATCAAAAAGCGACGGCGGCAGCTCAACACTCTCCGTTTGTGTACCGGTGTATAAAAGCGGAGCGGTAAAGGGAGCGCTTTATTTTTCGAAGCCTTTGACCGCTGAGGAATTGCTTGTCAGCACGATTAAAAACTATCTTATAATTTTCGCTCTTATTATAATGATTATCATAGGAATACTAAGCATAACCATGGGATATTCCATAGCTGTGCCGATGACTGATTTTATCGATACGGCGCAGGAAATATCAAAGGGGAATTTCGATAAGAGAATAAGCCTCAGAGGCAACAAGGATATAGACCGGCTTGCAGAGGCAATGAACTATATGTGCGCCGAGCTTGAACATTTGGAAACCAAGCGAAGAAAGTTCGTCTCCGACGCATCTCATGAGCTTAAAACTCCGATGGCAACGATAAAGCTTGTCTGCGACAGTATAACGGCAACCGAAACGCCGGATGTTGCAATGGTGAAGGACTTTCTCAGCGACCTCAGCGAGGAGGTTGACAGACTTACGAGAATTATAGAAAAGCTTTTACTTTTAACAAAACTCGATTCGGGACAGTCACACCTGACACCGGAACTTGTCGATTTTGCGATGATGCTTCAAAGAATTAAAAATAAGCTGACTCCTATGGCGGTTAGCAAAAACATAACAATATCTCTTGACGCTCCAGATGATATGGTTCCCGTTATGCTTGATTACGACAGAATTTGGGAGGCTGTATACAATGTGGTTGACAATGCCGTAAAGTATTCAAAAATAGGCAGTGTTGTTAAAATGCATTGCATTTGCCGTGAAAACGAGATTGAGCTTGACGTTATCGACAGCGGCAGAGGTATACCCGATGAATTTAAGGAGAGAATCTTTGAGAGATTTTACAGACTCGACGATTCAAGAGCAAGGGAAACGGGCGGAACGGGACTCGGACTTTCAATTGCAAAGGAGGCAGTTGTTTTGCATGGCGGAAGTCTTTACGTTACCGATAATCCCGAAGGCGGCAGCTGCTTTGTAATAAAGCTTCCTATCGACAACGGAGCAAAAATACAGGATACGCCGTAAGCGGAGGTAAGTATGAAAAGAAAAACATTGCTGTTAATTATTGCGGCTGTTGCGCTTTTGACTGCGGCGACAGTGTCCGCTATACTGATTTTTCATCAAAACAGCATAAATACACAGCTTTATTATTTGTCTTTGGGTGCAGATGAGCTTGTGGCAAAAGAGAAAAACATTCGTTATGCAAAAACGGAGGAAATACCGCTTGATGTTATCGATGCGCTTAAAAACAAAAGCGGGCTTTATCTTAAAAGTCCTGTTTCCCAAAACGCTAAGGTAAATACTGTTGCATATGAGGGCGGCGGCAAGGTGAAAATAGATTTGTCGGGTGAGTTTTTGTCTGACAGCGAATCGCCGGTACTCAGCACCTATGCGGTGATAAAATCAATTTACGACGCATCGAAATATTATGGCATTAAAAGCATAAAGATAACGTGCGCCGGGGAGGATATAAAGGCAAAGGACGGAAGGGAAATAGGTTATTTGTCAGGTGATGAAATAGGCAACGAGGGTGATATTATGAATTTTTCAACCGAATGTGTGCTTTATTATCTCGACAAAAAAACATCACAGCTGCGAGGCGAAAAGAGAATTATTTATTCAACCTCCGGCAGCGGTATTGAGAAAAATATAATTTCCGCTTTGTCCGACGGCCCCGTAAGCGAGGAGCTTAAAAAAACGATTAAGGGTGATATAAGTCTTATTTCGTCCGAAACGGTTGACGGAACGTGCTTTGTCAATTTAAAAACTGCCGACAATGTCACAAGCGACGGCGTGTATTCGATTGCAAAATCTCTTATATCGGCAGGTAAAATAGATAATGTGAAATTTCTTGTAAACGGAAAAAATGTGGATAAAATCGGCGGTGTTGATGTAAGAAATCCGATTGAGTAGGAGGAGAATTTTCTTGAAAAGAATAGCGGCATTTTTATCGGCAATAACTATGATATTCGGCTCTGCCGCAGTGTCAGCCGATTATAAAAGCGAGTATCCGTGGGCGGCGGAATATGTTGAATACTGCCTGAACAACGGAATTTTAAAGGGAAACGAAAACGGGGATTTAATGCTCGGCGACAGCGTTACGCAGGCGCAGGCGGCAGTTATGGCTGTCAGAGCTTTGGGACTTTCGCAAAACGGGAAGAAAAAACTTGTTCCGAAAAGTCACTGGGCATACGGCGAGCTTCTTAAAATTTCAGATTATATTGTTATTCCCGATATTTTCGATGCTGACGGTGCGTCAAGCAGGGAGATGTTTTTGTCAACCGTTGTTTCGGCTGCCGGTATGGAGCTTGATGAGGATTACAGCTCACTAAAAAAGGCATTCAGCGATTGTTCAAAAATCAGATATGAGTATTTGCCTTATATAAACGGTGCGTATCTCGGCGGAGTTCTAAAGGGTGACGGCGGAAAGATTGACCCTAAAGGTACGCTTACGAGAGCGCAGGCGGTTACCATGCTTTGCAGAGGTCTTGAAGCGACAGGAAAGCTTACGCTAAAAAAAAGAACGCAAACGCCTATTGTCGGTGCGCCTGAGGTTACGATGGAACAGGCGGTAGCATGGGCAAAATCAAAGGATGCGGCAGATATTTTTATTGATGTTTGCAATCTTTATTGGAAATACGGCGAACTTACAGGGATACGTCCCGAGGCACTGTATGCGCAGGCGGCAAAAGAAACGGCTTACGGTAAATATACCGGAAAGGTTACCGCAGATATGAACAATTGGGCCGGAATCAAGAAAAGCGGTGCGACGGGTGATGAAACGGACGACCATGAGCGCTTTGACACGCCCGAGGACGGTGTAAGAGGTCATTTTAACCATATGTGCGCATATGTTGGATTGAAGCCGATAGGAATGGTACACGGAAGATATTATTCTGTAAAATCACTCAGCTGGGCAGGCAGTGTAAAGTACATAGAAGATCTCGGAGGAAGATGGTGTCCGAATGAGGAATACGGTGTTCAGATTGTACAGATGATTAACGAAATGAAAGGTTTTTAAGATATGCTTGAAATTAAATCAGCATCTAATCAGCATTTTAAATACTTCAAATCACTTCTTGCGAAAAAGGGCAGGGAGGAAAGCGGAGAATACATGGTTGAGGGCATAAAGTCGGTAAACGAGGCTCTTATGTCGGGTAAAACCGTAAGTGCCGTTATTGTATGCGACAAAAAGCGTGATTTGGCAGACGGTGTACGTGATGATATTGTTTATATTATGCCGGAGCAGCTGACGGACAGGCTTTCGGATACAAAATCACCGCAGGGAATATTTGCCGTCATTAAAAAAGAAAAAAAAGAGTTTTATCCGAAAAAGGACGGAATGTATGTTTTTTGCGACTGTATAAGCGACCCGGGTAATCTCGGCACGATTATACGATGTGCCGATGCAGCCGCATTTGACGGAGTTTTGCTTTCGGATGGGTGTGTTGAGGTGTATAATCCGAAAACGGTGAGAGCGTGCATGGGTTCGTTTTTTCATACGGATATTTTTGAGAACATAAATGCCGAAATGCTAAAGTCGGCAGGTGCCAAGCTTTACGGCGGAATACTTTCGGGTGATACGGCAGATTATCGCACCCCAAGCTATGACGGCTGCATTGTTATATGCGTCGGCAATGAAGCAAACGGCATAAGCGACAGAGTAAAGGAGCTTTGCATTCCGATTAAAATCCCTATTTACGGAAAGGCAGAATCGCTCAATGCCGCCGTTGCGGCGTCGATAATGATGTATGAGGCAGCAAATAAAAAGCATAAGAGTTGATTGACTCTTATGCTTTTTGAGCTTTATTTGAGAATAACCTCAATTACAGGGTCTGTAACATTCGGCTCGAGTGAGGGAATAAAGAAGTATACGGTGTTTTCGGTTTTCTTGACCGTGCCTATGTATTCTATCTCATTAGATTTATACTGAATTTCGCTTGCGTCGTGAAGAAACTGCGCATATTCGATTTTATCGGCAAGGTTGTTCATTTCAAGAATTGCGTGAGGATATTCGATAAGGTGAATATACAGCCTTTTTCCGTCCTCGCTTTGTGTAAGCCGAGTTCCGTGCGGAGCGGTAAATTCAGGTTCTGCCATTGTGCAGCCGTAAATAGAGCGGCTGTTATATTTCATCCATTCGGCATATACCTCAAGCGCTTTGTCGGCTCTCGAATCGAAATATCCGCGTGCTGTCGGTCCTACGTTCATAAGGAAATTTCCGCCTGCCGATACGGTATTTATAAGCATATCTATAAGAAGCTTAGGTGATTTCCAGCTCATTTCATCTCTGTAATAACCCCATGAGCCGGAAAAAGTGTTGCATGCCTCCCACGTTACAAGCTCGCCTGTTTTTTCGTGTCTTATCCATTCAAGCGGCTGATATTGTTCGGGAGTCCACAAATCCTGTTCAAGCTCGGTTCTGTTATCGATTATGATATGCGGCTGAATGGAGCGTGCCGTTTCTATAAGCTTTTCCGCCTCCCACTCGTTTTTACCTTTTCCGCCGCCGTGCTGCATCCATGGTTTTACGTTTTGAGTTAAATTCTTTTCGTCCAAATCGGTATATGAATAATCAAACCAAAGTATATCTATTTTGCCGTAATCGGTTAAAAGCTCCGTAACCTGATTGCGCATATATTCGGCATATTTTTTCATATCTCTGCCCTTGTCGAGTTCTTCGGCGTCGGGGTCGTTTCTTCTCGGATGCAATACATCGATAGGAAAATCCGGATGATGCCAGTCAATGAGGGAATAGTAAAATCCCACGTGCAGACCCTCGGCACGGAAAGCGTCGGCATATTCCTTAACCAAATCTCTGCCGAACGGAGTATTCGTTATTTTGTAATCGGTATATTTTGAGTCGAAAAGGCAAAATCCCTCATGATGCTTTGTTGTGAGGACAGCATATTTCATACCTGCTTCCTTTGCTTTTTTCGCCCATTTTTTAGCGTCAAACATATCCGGATTGAAATTGTCAAAATACTTTTGATATTTTTCCTCCGAAATAAATTCATTGCTTTTAACCCACTCGTGCCTTGCGGGCAGAGCGTAAAGACCGAAATGGATAAACATTCCGAATCTGTCGTGAACAAACCACTGTGTATCACCCGGTGTTTTTCTTCTTACATAGCTTGACATAAAAAAATCATCCTTTCTTGAATTTCAGTATTGACTTTTATTAAATATTATCATATAATAGTAAATGTGTAAATGAAGTTTTATGTTTAAAATATGGAGTTTTGTGTATGGAAGTTTTTACAAGCGATAAGCTTTACAAAAGCATAACGGGGATGAATATGGATATTTCCGATGCAAGATACGCCATTTTGGGCAGCGATTGGCGTGCAGACGGCATAAGGTCGCCTTTTACACGTGTTTACATGATAATAAGCGGCGAGGCATTTATTTCCGATGAGCATGAAAGCATAAAAATGACTGCCGGGAACATATATGTAATTCCGGCAAATCATGTGTTTTCGTACAGGTGCGAAAAAATGTGCAAAAAAATGTACTTTCATATATCGCTTCTTACCGTCGGAAGCTTTGATGCACTTTCCGTCGTCGGCAGGCTTATATCAATAGAAAATGCAGGCGATACGGTTGAAAATGCAAGACGTATGTTCGCCGGAGAGAGTATAAGCGATGCACTTGGCATTAAAAGCATACTTTATTCCGTTGCCGAAAAAAGCCTTCGGATGTGCGGCAGTTTTGTAAAAGATGTGCAGGAGTATTCGGAGCTTGTCAAAAACGCTTTTGTGTATATAGAAAAAAACTTATCGTCCGATTTGTCGGTTGATGTTCTTGCGGATGCGCTGTTTGTATCAAAAAGCAAGCTTCAAAAGGCGTTCAGGGCGGAAACAGGAACGTCCGTCGGAAGATATATAGACGAGTGCTTAATGCTGCGTGCGGAGAAAGAGCTTAGAACAAGCGGAAAAACAATTGCCCAAATAAGCGAACAGCTCGGATTTTGCGACAGATTTTATTTTTCAAGGCGGTTTTCTCAGCGCTATGGGCTGTCACCGAGCAGATACAGGAAAAAAGTGTGTTTTTTGGAGTGAGATATGGATAAGGAATACTATGTTTATTTATTGCGCTGCGGTGACAACTCGCTTTACTGCGGGTACACGGATGACTTAAAAAAACGTGTGGAGCTTCACAAAAGCGGTCGAGGCGCAAAGTATACGAAATCGCATTTGCCGGTTGAGCTTGCGTATTATGAGAAATACGACACAAAGCATGACGCAATGAGCCGTGAGCGATTTATTAAAAAAATGACAAAGCAGAAAAAAGAAGAGCTTGCAGCGGGATTTAAAAATTTGTCTTGACAAAGCCCGGATTTAATGGTATACTAAAATTAACAAAGCAGGGGAGCTTGTTTTCAGGCTGAGAGGAAGTAATGGATCTTCGACCCGTTAACCTGATGCGGATAATGCCGCCGTAGGTAGCGAACAGAGCTTATTTACGGAGGCAGTGAGTTGTCTCTGTTTTTTTGTTTATCGGAGGTTGTAAAGGTGAGATTTATAGATGAAGTAATTGAAAACTCCAAAAAGCTGTGGAATGATGTTCTTTCCGAACGGTTCTTAAAGGAAATGGAGGACGGAAGCTTAACAAGGGAAAAGTTTTTCGATTATATGGTGCAGGACAGTATATATTTGAGAGATTATTTGAAAACATTTGCTTATGCTATGATAAAGAGTGAAACTCTTGCGGATATGCAGTTTTTTTATTCCTTGCTCAGCTGTGTTAATGACGGCGAAAACATGACAAGGCTTAAATATTTAAGCGACGCCGGGATTACCGACAGTGAGGTTGACAAAACTCAAAAGCGGCCGCAGTGCAGGGCATATACCGAGTTTCTTTTAAATACTGCAAGGGACGGTGATGTTCTCGATATTATATTCTCCGTTTTGCCGTGTATGCTGGGTTACTATTATGTTTTTGAAAAATTTAAAAAGAGAGCGCCGCATTTGGCGAGCGGATATTATGCAATGCTTATGGAGGACTATGCAAACGAGGGTTACAGACAAAGCTGTGAGTTTTGGAAGGACATGACGGAGAAGCGGTGCTGCGGTATATCTGATGAGAAGAAAAAAAGACTCAACGATATTTTCAGACGTGCAAGTGAGCATGAGCTGTATTTTTGGCAAATGGCGGGGGAGGACAGATGAAGCTTTGCGGAGTAATCTTTGATGCGGACGGAACACTTCTTGATTCGATGAGCGTTTGGGATAATATATCGGATGAGTACCTTTTGTCGCTCGGCATTACGCCGGAGGATAATTTAAGCGAAAAAGTCAGCGCAATGTCGCAGGCTGAAGCGGCGGAGTATTTTATAAGCCGATATAAGCTGAATAAAACAGTCGATGAAATCACGGACGGGATAAATTCAATGCTTTGCGACAAATACCGTTTTGAAATCGGAGCAAAAGAGGGTGTAAAGGATTTTCTCAAGGCGCTTTCTTGCGGCGGAGTAAAGATGTGTATTGCCACAGCTACCGATAAAAAACTTGTTAGTGCGGCGCTTGAAAGGTGCGGCATAGACATGTATTTCGGTGAAATATTCACGTGCGGCAAAATCGGAAAAAGCAAAAGCCATCCCGATATTTATCTTTCGGCGCTTGAATATTTAAAAACCGATAAGGAAAACACAGTTGTGTTCGAGGATGCGTATCATGCTGTCAAAACGGCAAAGCAAAGCGGATTTAAGGTTGCCTGTATGTTCGACAAATCCGAAAAAAATGCGGATAAGGCTCGGAATTTGTCTGATTTTTATTTTAATAATTTTGCAGAAGCGCAAGCGCTTTTGAAATTCAGAAACGGAGAGATGTATTTATGAAAAAGGTTTTAACTGTTGCAGGGTCGGATTCAAGCGGAGGTGCCGGAATACAGGCGGATATTAAAACCATCACGGCACACGGAATGTATGCGATGAGTGCAATAACGGCGCTCACTGCGCAAAATACGATGGGAGTTACCGGTGTGTTAAATGCTGATGCGGATTTTGTCGGAAAGGAAATAGATGCCGTTTTTGATGACATCTACCCCGACAGCGTAAAAATCGGCATGGTATCGGAAAGCGATATTATTTGCGTTATAGCCGACAGACTGAAAAAATACGGAGCAAAGAATATTGTTCTCGATCCCGTTATGGTGTCTACGAGCGGTTGCAGACTTATTTCAAAGGAGGCGGAAAAAACTCTTGTTGAATGTCTTATGCCTATTGCCGATATTATAACGCCGAATATTCCGGAAGCGGAAGTTTTGTCGGGACTTGAAATTAAGTGCGAGAGTGATATGATTTCGGCGGCGAAAAGAATTTCGGAATTTTACGGCGGTTGTATCTTGGTAAAGGGAGGCCATCTTGTAAACGATGCAACCGACCTTCTGTATAAGGGAGGCGAGGTTAAGTGGTTTTCTTCGCCGAGAATTAATAATCCCAACACGCACGGTACGGGCTGTACGCTTTCGTCCGCAATTGCTTGTGCGCTTGCAGACGGAAAGAGTATTGAGCAGAGCATTAAGTCGGCAAAGGAATACCTTACAGGTGCGCTTTCCGCAATGCTTGATTTGGGACACGGATCGGGTCCGCTAAATCATATGTACAAAATATAAGGCGGAAACTGAGTTTAGGTTTTAGAAATTTATGAATTTTCCGCTAAAAAAGTGAGAGCTGTTTAAAAAGTCGGTTGACCTTTTAAGCAGCCCTTTTTTAGAGTTATTTAAGATATGTTTCGATAATGTATCTCGGTCTGTTTTTAACCTCTTTATACATTTTTCCGATATATTCGCCGATTAATCCTATGCCGAGAAGCTGTACTCCGCCGAGAAACCATACAGAGCACATTATGCTTGTCCAGCCGACAATCGTATGACCGGTAAATTTGCGAATGATTGATACGATAAATATAAGCACCGAAATAAGGCAGGTTATAATTCCGATAGAGCTTATTGCACGGATTGGGTTAATGCTAAATGATGTAATTCCGTCAAACGCAAACGAAAGCATTTTTTTAAGCGGATATTTGGACTCGCCGGCGAAGCGCTCAAGTCTGTCATAGAAAACCTTGTCCGTTTTAAAGCCGATAAGCGGTACCATTCCGCGCAGAAACAGGTTTTTCTCCGGAAATTTTGCAAGCTCGTCAAGCGCGCGGCGACTCATGAGTCTGTAATCGGCATGGTTAAACACGCAGTCAACGCCCATCATGCTCATAAACTTGTAAAATCCGACAGCGGTTGTGCGTTTGAAAAATGTATCCGTATCACGCTTGTTTCTTACTCCGTATACTATTTCGCAGCCTTCGATATATTTGTCAACCATTTTTTCTATCGTATGAATATCGTCCTGAAGGTCGGCATCTATTGATACGGTGCAGTCGCAGTCGTCCTTGACAGTCATAAGTCCGCCGAGAAGTGCGTTTTGATGGCCTTCGTTTCTTGAAAGCTTTACGCCGAGTACACAAGAATTTTTTTCATGTTCGTTTTTTATAAGCTCCCACGTGTTGTCACGGCTGCCGTCATCCACAAATACGACCTTGCTTTCCTCGGCTATTTTCCCCGTAATAACCATGGAATTTAAAACACCGCAGAGTTGCTTTGACGATTCGGGCAAAACCTCGTGCTCGTTGTAACACGGAACAACGATGTATAGAATAGGCTTCTCTCTCATAATAATCCTTCCTTTTTATTGATTTCGTAATTAATTATACCGCATATTTAACCAAAATACAATACGTTCCGTAATATTTAAAAATATTTTTAACAAATTTGCATAAAAATATTGACGTAAGTATATGTTTTGTGATAAAATATTAGTAATAATATATAATCAGCTATTTGTATGCGAAAGGAAGGTTTTACATGAATAAGTTTGTTACACGTGCGGCGGCAATAATGTGTGCGGCTGTTACATTGTCGGCAGGGAGCGTATTTGCGGATTTTACAGATATGCCCGGCGGCGCTGAAGGCAAGGCGCTTGAAAACGCTGTTAAAAACGGTCTTTTGACAGGATACGAAACGGGAGAGATTAAACCGTACGATAATATTACAAGAGCGCAGATGGCGGCTATAATCACAAGAGCGTTCGGTGCCGAAAACAAGGCTGATTTGTCATCATACGGTGATATGTCACAGGAGCAGTGGTATTACGACGCAATGAGCAAGGCTGTTGCAATGGAGGCTTTTCAGGGTGACGGAACAAATCTCAATCCCGAAAGCAACATAACTTTTCAGGAGGCATTTGCCGTTCTTGCAAGAGTTTTCGATCTCCAGTCGTCATTTGATATGGAAAAGATTATAAAGGAAATTAAAAGAGAACCGGCACCGACGGAGATGAACACGGCGGCTCTTGATGTTTTCTCAGATAAGGATGAAATTGCATCTTGGGCGGTTCCAACAACGCTTGCTATGGTTGAGGGCGGATATTGGAGCGGCAAGGACGGAAAGCTTACACCGACAGAGTATATAAACAGAAGCGAGTTTGCAACCGTTATGGACAATCTCGTTCAGATTTACATAGACGCACCGGGTGAGTATACAACCGAGGAGCAGGATAAAAACGTGCTTATAAGAAGCAAGGATGTAACTCTTGATAACGTAAAGGGTGAAAAGACAGCCGTATTTGTAGGCGATAATGTTGATAATATCACACTTGGCAAGGGCATTGATATAAGCAAGCTTGTTGTAAGAAGCGGAAATGTGAAAACGTTCGGTATATATGATCAGATAAGAATGACAGGTCACAACATAACCGTTGATATTTCGGAGGCTACAAAGATTAAAACCCAGGTTTACGGAAAATACAGAGATTCAAAGGTATATCTCGGCGTAAAGGATGTAGGTTAAATGAAGCTTCATAAAATTGCGGATTTATATGTCGGAATTGATTATAAATATCCTACAATGACAAAACAGGCAGAGCCATATCTGTCGCATGATAAGCCTGAGATTGTCGATATTGTGACATGGGCAAGCGATGACGGAATAAAGAATTTTTTGGAAAAGTATAATGTTTTTTCGGAAAATGACGCAGAGTATCTGCTTACGGGAAACGGATTTTACAGCGAGCTTCTTCATTTTGACGGACTTATGATTCATGCGTCCGCAGTTGTGTATAAGGGCGGAGCGTATTTGTTTTCCGCAGACAGCGGTACGGGAAAATCAACGCATACACAGCTTTGGCTGAAAGCGTTCGGCAACGAGGCAAAAATTCTCAACGACGATAAGCCGGCTGTCAGGGTTGTTGACGGCAAGGCATATGCTTACGGTACTCCGTGGAGCGGTAAAACCGATTGGAATTTAAATGTTCGTGCCGATTTAAAGGGAATATGCTTTTTGGAGCGTGCAAAGGAAAATACCATAAAGCGTGTAAGCCCGGGAGAAGTTGTTTCCGATTTGCTGAGGCAGACAATAAGACCTTCGGAGACTGAAAATATGGACAGTCTGCTCGAAAACATGGATAAGCTTTTGAGCATAGTACCCGTTTACAAAATGGGCTGTAATATGGATACGGAGGCTGCGCTTGTTTCATACAACGCAATGAAATAAACTTGGAGGGAGTTTTTTAAATGAAAATCAAACCGGGATATCTTTTAAGGTCGGTTGCCGGGAATCATATTGTTGTTTCTGTCGGACAGGCTGCCGTTGATTTTAACGGTATGCTGACAATGAACGAAACGGGAGCGTTTCTTTGGGGTAAGCTTGAAAACGGAGCAACCGCCGATGAACTTAAAAAAGCTATGATGGCAGAGTATCAGGGCGCCGATGAAAAAACGATTTCCGATGATGTTGACAGTTTTATAGACAGTCTTAAAAAGGTGGATTTACTTGAAGATGAGTGAGGATAAGCAAATTAATGTTGCTCTTGACGATATAATGCCGATTATTGCCGAACAGCTTCAAGCCGGCGGAAATGTGACGTTTGGTCCGAAGGGAGTAAGCATGCTTCCGCTTATCAGGCAGAATATCGACTCGGTTGTAATTTCACCGTACTGCGGTAAGCTGAAAAAATACGATGTTCCTTTGTATAAAAGGGAAAACGGACAATATGTGCTTCACCGGGTAATAGGTTTTAAAAACGGTGCGTATGTAATGCGCGGCGATAACCAATATCAGAAAGAATACGGCATAACGGATAAGCAAATTATAGGTGTTATGTCCGCAGTCGTTAAGCCGGAGAAAAAGATTTCGGTAAATGACAGCGACTATGTCAGATATGCAAGAAAGAGAGTATTCTCTCAAAGCCTTCACGCATTTGCATCAAAAATAAAAAGTCGCCTTAAAAGAATTTTACGGAGGTAAACAATGAACAACGATATAGAAAAGGTTTTAATTTCGGCAGAGGAAATAGATTCAATTGTAGGAGAGGTTGCCGAAAAAATTAACAAAGATTTTGAGGGTGAGGAAGTTTTACTTGTCGTTATTCTAAAAGGAAGTATAGTTTTCGGAACGGATTTGATGAGAAAGCTTACCGTTCCGACAATGATAGATTTTATGAAAGCGTCGAGCTACGGTGCAGGAACAAAATCAACAAAGGTTGTAAATGTTCAGCTTGATTTGAAAACCGATATAGAAAATAAAAATGTAATTATTGTCGAGGATATTGTCGATTCGGGTAATACGCTTACAAATCTTAAGGCAATGCTTTTAAGACGCAATCCTAAAAGCCTTAAAATATGTACGCTTCTTGATAAGCCGGAACGACGTGAAACGGAGATTCAGCCGGATTATGTCGGAACGTGCATTCCGGACGAGTTTGTTGTCGGGTACGGACTCGATTACAACGAGCATTACAGAGAGCTTCCGTATGTCGGAATACTTTCGAGAAAGGTATATGAATAAAGCAGGCTGAGAGGTTGCCGCGCAAATGCGTGGCAACCGCTCGCTTAAGAAAGGTTATTTAACATATTTTCGGCAAAAATCGCATAGCCTCGCCTGGGGTTGCTTACAAATACGTGAGTTACGGCACCGACAAGCTTTCCGCTTTGAATAATAGGAGCACCACTCATGCCTTGTACAATACCGCCCGTTTTGTTAAGAAGACATTCGTCGGTAATCTCAATAATCATGTTTTTGCCGTTTGACGCGCGGTTTAGAATACGCACAATCGAAACGGAGTAACGTTTTACACCGCCGCCGTCAACGTCGGAGAGAATTTCCGCATCGCCTGTTTTAATTTGCGATATATCGGCAGTTTCCATTGCCTCGGGCATATTTGAGGGAAGCTTGCCGAGAACTCCGTAAATTCCGCAGGAGCTGTTGTTTGTTATATTTCCGAGAAAATTTGATGAGAAAGAGCCGTTTAGCTCGCCGGGGGTGTTTTTCTCGCTTTTGGTTGGGTTTGACAGTGAACAAGAAAGTATATTTCCTTTTTTTATGGTTAAAATATCACCTGTGTCAATATCGGAAATTCCGTGACCGAGTGCGGCAAAGGCCTTGCTTTTCGGACTGTAAAACGTCATTGTTCCGATACCGGCGGTGCTGTCTCTGACCCAAACGCCTATTTTATAGCCGCTCGGAGTTTTGACAGGCTTTATCACTGCATTTAAAGGCTCATTGTTTCGCATAATGCAAAATGCGATTTTTTGCGGTCTTGTGTTTACATATTCGGCAAATTGTTCTATGCTGTCTATTTTATTGCCGTCGGCGGAGATTATCCTGTCACCCGTTTTTAAGCCTGCCTTATAGGCAGCATTTACGGAATGACCGAATTCGTCGGTGACCTCGGTAATCCCCGTAACCAAAAGACCGTCGGTTTGAATACATACACCAACGGCCTCTCCCGATGGAATAACGCTTTGACAGCTTGCGTGAACATTTAATAATCCGAAAGAGAGAATAATACAAATAACCGATTTTGTTTTAAACAATTTTTCACCTTCTTCGGAAAAAGGCATTGCACTTTGTTGCACGGGTCGGGCGTACCCGTACGGTTTGCCGATTAAAGCAAAAATTAATCTTTAAATTTTGTTTTAACCGACAGTGCTGTATTTAAATTGCCCTTTAAAGCATTTTGTATGCTGTATAAATATTTGCAAAATTTGAAATAATAGCGGAGAATAACGCAAAATAATCAGACGAATTTTTTGCGTTACCGTTTGCGCTGACGAATAAGCGTGAAAATGGAGATAAAAATGGATTTACTTGAAAATTTAAACGAAATGCAAAAAAAAGCCGTAACCGAAACGGAAGGACCGCTTCTAATTCTTGCCGGTGCAGGCAGCGGAAAAACGACCGTTCTCGTATCAAGGCTGGCATATATATTAAGTGAAAAAAACGTCAGTCCCTACAGAATTTTGGCTATAACCTTTACAAACAAGGCCGCAAATGAAATGAAAGAGAGAATAAAAGCGAAAATCGGAGCGGTTGCGGAAAATATGTGGATCGGAACATTTCACTCCGTGTGTGCGAGAATATTAAGAAGTAATATCTCTTATATCGGTTACAGAAACGATTTTTTGATTTACGATACGAACGATTCAAAATTTGTCATAAAGGAATGTATGAAGGAGCTTAATATAAGCGATAAGACCTTTCCTGTAAGAGATGTTATGAGCGAGATAAGCCGTGCAAAGGATTCTGTTCAAAGTCCCGAAGATTACATGACAATTCATGCGTCCGATTTCAGAAAAAAACCGATTGCTCTTATTTATGAGCTTTATCAGAAAAAGCTTAAAAAGAATAATGCGCTCGATTTTGACGATTTGATTAATAAAACGATTGAGGTTTTAAACGAAATTCCCGATGTTCTTGAGGAATACAGAGAAAAGTTTAAGTACATAATGGTAGACGAGTATCAGGATACAAACAATGCGCAGTATCTTCTTATATCGCTTCTTGCCGGTAAATATAAAAATCTGTGCGTTGTCGGCGATGATGACCAGAGTATTTACAAATTCAGAGGTGCGAATATCCAAAACATTCTCGGTTTTGAGTTGCAGTATCCCGAAGCGGAAACAATACGTCTTGAACAAAACTATCGCTCAACGCAAAATATTCTCGATGCCGCAAATGCCGTTATTTCGAATAATATCGGCAGAAAGGGTAAAAATCTTTGGACAAGCAGCGGAAAGGGCGACAAAATTCACCGTTATACCGCAATTAACGAGCATGATGAGGGAAGATATATTGCCGAAAAAATCGATGAATATGTACTCTCGGGAGGAAAGTTCAGTGATTGTGCCGTTCTGTACCGTCTGAATGCTCAGTCGCGTGTCATAGAAGAAATGCTCATGAGAAACAGCATACCGTACAGAGTGCTCGGCGGACTTAGATTTTATGACAGAAAAGAAATAAAGGATATGATTGCATATCTGAGAGTGATATATAACAGTGCGGACGATGTTTGCGTAAGGAGAATTATTAACGAACCGAAAAGGGGAATAGGTGCGGTTACGGTCGAAAAGGCGCAAAAAATTGCGAACGAGCGCAATATGTGGCTTTACGATGTTTTAAAAAGAGCCGATGAGTTTGCCGAGCTGAAAAGATCAGCGGCTAAAATTGCCTCATTTACTCAGGTTATAGATGAGCTTGCAGAGCTTTCAAAAAAGGTTTCGCTTGCTGAGCTTGTTACAGCTGTTATGGACAGAACGGGATATAAGGCAATGGTTGACGCAATATCCGAAAGGGACGGAACGTCAAAGAGTGAAAACCTTTTGGAGCTTGTTTCGGCAATGAAGGAATATGAGGAGCAAAACGGCGGTACGCTGGCGAGCTTTTTGGAGGATATAGCGCTTATATCCGATACGGATAATTACGATTCCGATGAAGATACGGTTGTTCTTATGACTGTTCACAGCGCAAAAGGACTTGAATTTCCGGTTGTATTTTTGCCCGGACTTGAGGAGGGGATTTTCCCCGGAGAGCGTTCATTTAACGAACCTGAGGATTTGGAGGAGGAGCGCAGGCTTTGCTACGTTGCGATAACACGTGCAAAGAATATGCTTTATATCATAAACTCCGAGGAGAGAATGGTATTCGGAAAAACAATGTCAAGACCTGTTTCGAGATTTATAAAGGAAATTCCG
>CAKSPW010000012.1 GCA_934486495.1 uncultured Clostridia bacterium | reverse complement strand
CAGTATGCCCCGGCACACGCAAGCATTACCGCCGCCGTACTTTCACGCAGTCTCTTTTGTGCATCAATCGGCGCAAGCTCTTTTTTCAGCCGCTCCGTAAGCTCCGACACCGCACTTAAAGATACCGGCTTTAAAAGATAATCAAAAACCTTGTACTCAAGCGCTTTTCTTGTGTATTCAAAATCGGAATATCCGCTGAGAATTACAACAGGAAGCCCCGGACGCTGTGCGTGTATCCACTTTGCAAGCTCAATACCGCTCATGACGGGCATTTTTATATCCGTAACAACAACGTCAAACTCCTCTTCCTCAAGTTTTTGCTGTGCCTGACGTCCGTTAATGACGGTGCTTATTTCCCAAAGCTCATTCTCGGCGCTTTCAAAGGCTTTTTTTATCGTTCTCATTATAGGAGGCTCGTCTTCCGCAATAAGTAATTTATACATCGCTTTTTTCTCCTGTTCTTATAACTATTTCCGTTCCGTGTTCACCGTTTATGATACATTCCGTATTCTTGTCATGCGTCAGCCTAAGTCGCACAATAGTATTTACCATTCCAAGACCGCCGATACTTCTCATTTCGATATTCCTTGTACAGTTGTCGGCGTCATTTAAAATTCTTTCAATATCGCCGCCTGACATTCCGCATCCGTTATCCTTTATCCTAAGCTCCCACGACTGCGTATTGCCTTTCATTGAAATATCTATTCTCCACGGCGGTTCAACATTTTTGAATCCGTGAACAAAACAGTTTTCCACAAGCGGCTGAATAAAAAGCTTCGGCACCGGCATATCCGCAAGACACTCATCGACCGTAAACGTATAGTCAAAATACTCCTCATACCTCGCCTTCATAAGCGAAAGATAATTCTTAGTGTGAGTCCACTCCTCCGAAAGCCTTACGGTTACTCTTTCGTATTCGGCAACATATCTGAGCATACCCGACAACTCCGAGCACATATTATAAACTCTTTCAGAGCCCTCGTCCAATCCCTGTGCGCCTATTACCGCAAGCGTATTGTAAAGAAAATGAGGATTCATCTGCGCCTGCAGCGCAAGTGCATATGCTTTTTTCTCACGCTGCGATGCCTGCGAAAGCCTTGTGAGCATTTGCGAAAAATTCTTCTCAAGCTCATCAATTTCGTCTATTCCTCCGCTTATACTGCCAAGGTTTTCGCCGGGCAAGGCAATTTTGCGCACATTTTCGCTTAGTCTCATTATCGGCTTTGAAATATGCTTTCCTATTAACGTTGTTAAAAGAAACATAGCCACAATCAGCATTGCGTACATAATTAAAAATGTAATTGAAGTGCTTATATCGGGTGTTTTTTTAACACTGCCGCCGTATGCAAACATAACATCCCACTGCGCATTTTTAAGCGGTGCGGTAATATACGAATATCCGCTCACGGGTGATATACCTACCGGATATATTGTTGTATTGTCGCTTCTGTTGCGTATGATAAGCTCGTTTGTAAAATCTTCCTCGCCGTAACTCGGCAAATGCGCTCTTATCTCTATTATACCTGCACCGTCATCGGAGTAATCGTTTTTCAGTTCCTTTGCAAGAGTTATATACTCATCCTTCGATTTCGACCATCTGTTCTCTGCGAGCGGCGTTATAAGACAGCCGTCCGCCGCTCTTATCCGCATAAGCTCTCTTTCATACAAGCCGCCTTTTACAAGCCCGTCCGCAGCATCCTTGTCAATCATATAATTTTGACTCGACACATAATCTCCGCAATTATTGTAAATAAAAATGCTGTAATCGGTACTGCGACCGACAAGTATATTTTTAAGTCTTGACGATATTCCTATACCTGCCGATACGTCTTTTTCAAATATATTTTCATGTTCACCGCTGTATTTTGCGTCAAAAAAATATTTTGTTATCTCGTCCTGGTGCTTTACCTGCTCGGCTATCGAGTTCATGCCGTCTATATATGAATCGAGAAGTATTGCCGTCTGCGACGCTATTTTTTCCGCCGCCTCATATGCCTCGCTTTTTGTTTTCTCAAGCTGAGCCATGTAAACAAAGGCAAATGCAACCGACAGTATTACAGTAACAAGCAAAAAATACGGTTTTACTATTCTTTTAAAAACACTTTTGTTTTTGTTCACCTGCACCACCTCTTAGGATAATTATACCACATAAAATACCGATTTAAAAGGGGTATTTGAAAAAAAATTAAAAATTTTTCAAAAAAAAGAATATGTACACGCATAAAGCGGACATATTCTTTTATTATAGATATATTATTTCCAATAGGAATTCCAGCTCGGGTTTTTGATTCTCATAAGAGCCTCCATATAGAAGTAATCGCCCCAAATATTGCACTCATCAACCCCGGATTTTTGCGGCATACCGTAAACAGCGTGCCCGAGTATTCCGTTTGATTCCTCACGAGTGTAGCAAGAAGGAAGTGCGTCCATCATTTTATCTGCCGCATCTTCAAAGCTTTTATCAAGCTTTATAAGCTCCTTCATTTGCAAAATTCCGCATACGGCAATCGCAGCGGCGGACGTATCCTTAATTGTCTTTGTATCGGTAAATATCATATCCCATGCAGGAATGTTATCAGACGGCAAATGCTCGATAAATACACGTGTTACAAGGTTGAATTTGTCTACAAGATCGTGGTGCTTTGTGTGAAGATATCCAAGCGCTGTACCATAAATTCCCCATGCCTGACCCCTTGCCCATATCGAATCATCGGAATATCC
The DNA here is from genome assembly GCA_934486495.1 of uncultured Clostridia bacterium. Taxonomy (GTDB): domain Bacteria; phylum Bacillota; class Clostridia; order UBA1381; family UBA1381; genus RGIG9115. Next base: position 40,962 of record CAKSPW010000012.1, on the reverse strand, counting down.
CTGATGTGTTGCGCCGTGAAGCGGAGCATATGTTTTTGTATCAAAGAAATATGTATGGAAAGTCGTGCCGTCTTCGCGGATAACGTACTTAACTGCCGTATCCAAATGCGTTTCGGCAATTTTGCGGAATTTTTCATTGCCGGTAACATCCGACGCCCAAAAAAGCAGCGGAATATTTAAAAGACAATCAATAATAAGTCTGAAGTTATCCTCTGCGCCTATTTCGCCCCATGCCTGAATAAATCCCGCCTTTTCATTAAATCTCGTACAAAGATTTTCAGCAGCAAGGACAGCCGCCTCCTTTGCCTTTTCGCTGCCGCAAAGCTTATACGCCGCAACGCATGACGGACAATACAAAAATCCCATGTCATGATGATTTACGCCTATTTTATTCTTTATTCTGTCGCTGAACTCATCAACGTGCCTGAGTGCAAGCTTTTTATACTTTTCATCGCCTGTAAATTCGTATGCAAGCCAAACCATTCCCGTCCAAAAGCCTTGAGTCCATGTGCCGAAATCATACGTAATCGGCGGATATATTTCATCCACACTTGCCTCTGCCGGATAAAGTCCGTTCATAGTTTCCATACATTTGTCTACTTTATTTATGCAGTATTTAATTGCAGCATCCAAATCCTTCATGTAAATTATTCTCCTGTTCATTAATAAATTCAAGCACATTATATACTATTTGCAAATGAATGTCAATGCTTTTTAAAATATGCAAGAAAGTGTGCACAAATTGCAATATTTCAGAAAATAAAAACGCACAGAACACCGCCCTGCACGTTTTTATTGTTAAAATACTCTTTTTGCACCTATATAGTGACTCAAATAATAATCCGAATTTATAGATGTATACTGGATTGATTTTCCCGTACTCGGTGAGTGAATCATCTGACCTCCGCCGACATACATACCAACGTGGCTTACATATCCGCTCGTTCCGAAGAACACAAGGTCGCCCGGAATAAGCTCGGATTTTTCAACCGCCACACCGTCTTTTGCGTATTGGTCTCTTGAAACACGGTTAAGATTAATTCCGCAGTTTCTGAAAACATACTGCATAAATCCCGAACAGTCAAATCCCGACGGAGTAGTTCCGCCGTAAAGATACGGAGTGCCGATATACTTTGCGGCCTCATCCATAATCTGCTTAGCCTTTTCCGACACGGTTTCTTTTGAATAATCTACAATCGGAGCAGATGTGCTTTGCTCTGCTGTTTTCAGATTTTCCGCAACAGCCTCGCGGCTTGTTTTTATAAAATCAACCGGAACGCTAAACACCGAATCACCCGATTCCATTATCGCACCTACAACCACGGAGTACTTCCCGTTTTTCAGCTTTGACGACGGAATAAGACTTGTAGATTCGCTGTTTACAGCCTGTGCGTTGTAAGCAAGCTTACCTTTCGCATCCTTTACAAGAATATAATATCCGACAGAATCGTCAACCGGTGACCATTTAATTATAATATCGTTCGCCGTATCGTTTTCTGACTGAACAGCCTCAACAATAGGAAGCATATATCTGTCCTGATTAATTGTAGCAAACGTTTTATAGCAGCGATTTACACATGATATTGCCTGTTCTCTTGTCGCATTTGTAAGCGGCATGATTTTATTGTCAATATCACCCGAAAGAAGATTATGATTTACCATCGTTGAAATTGCCGACTGCGCCCAATCGCTTACGGATGAATGGTCACTGAAGCTTTTAATATCATCCGTGCCGCCCTGTGTGTTAAGCGCAACGTTTATCTCGCCTGCCGTAAGTGTGTTTACAATCATCTTTGCCATTTCCTGTCGTGTAACAGATCTGTTAGGCTCAAAGGTATCATCGGAAACACCGCTTACTATTCCGTTGTAGTATGCCTGACTTACCGCAACATTGCTGCAATCGGTAAACGGGGATACGTCCGGAACTCTGAGTGTTTCGTTTGTAAGTTTTTCGTATAAGTTAATTGCAAGCTCGCAAAATTCTTCTCTTGTTATGTTTGACTGAAGATTTCCCGACGCAATTTTGTATGATATAAGACCGGTTGAATTTGATTCTATGTATTCGTTAACAGCCCAGTCGCTTAAGTCCGCAGCACCTGCCGAGATTTGCAAAGCAAGTACAGCCATACCAATTGCCGCCGTTAGCTTAAATTTTTTCAATACTATTCTCACCTTTCCGTTTATCCGTACAAAAGCACTTTATAAACTGACAAAACTATTGTAACACTAAATTTGCGATTTGTCAAGAGATTTACGAAAAAAATATTAAGCCAACTTTAAAAACATGTCACAAGTTTTAAAAAAATACACAATCATTTAACATCTTTTTAATAAAAATGGGTGATTTTATATACGAAAATGCCTATAAACCATTGATTTTCGGTTAATATTTTGTTAAAAACGATGAAAAATAAAAAAGGCTTAAAATGTTACAAATTTATTAAGAATGTAACATTTTAAGCCTTGATTTTACCCTTTGATTTACATATTTCAACAAAATACGGTAAACCAATTCATTCCTAAACACCACATATTGTGTCTTGGAGATTATTACGCAATCAGTTGTTTCTGCTGTAATTCGGTGCTTCTTTTGTAATATGAATATCATGCGGATGACTTTCACGCAATCCGGCACCTGTTATTTTAACAAAAACAGCTTTTTCCTTCATCGTCTTAACGTTCGGTGCACCACAGTAACCCATACCCGACTTCAAGCCGCCGATAAGCTGGAATATTGTATCCGAAACAGGTCCCTTGTAGGGAACACGTCCCTCAACACCTTCGGGAACAAGCTTTTTCGAGCCTGTCTGGAAGTATCTGTCCTTACTGCCCTTTTCCATAGCCGCAAGCGAACCCATGCCACGGTATGTTTTAAAGCGTCTGCCCTGATATATTTCATTTTCTCCGGGGCTTTCGTCACAGCCCGCAAGCAAGCTGCCGAGCATTATAACGTCCGCACCTGCCGCAACAGCCTTTGAAATATCTCCCGAATACTTAATACCGCCGTCGCCTATAACCGGAATATCGTATTCCTTTGCAACCTCATATACATCGTTTATAGCTGTAATCTGCGGCACGCCGATACCTGCAACGACACGTGTTGTACAAATAGAACCGGGGCCTATACCTACCTTAACCGCATCAGCGCCTGCCTCTATAAGAGCCTTTGCAGCCTCGCCCGTTGCGATATTGCCTGCAATAACCGGAAGCTCGGGGAACGCTGCCTTAACTTCTTTAAGCTTATTTATGATATTTTTTGAATGACCGTGTGCAGAATCGAGAACAACAACGTCTACACCTGCATTAACAAGCGCAGTTGTTCTTTCTATACAATCGTTCGTTACACCTATTGCCGCACCAACCAAAAGTCTGTCAAACTTATCTCTTGCGGTGTTCGGATATCTTACTGCCTTTTCGATGTCCTTTGTTGTGATAAGGCCACGAAGATGCATATTTTCGTCAACTATCGGAAGCTTTTCGATTTTATGCTGTCTTAAAATGGCCTCTGCATCTTTAAGAGTTGTACCAACGGGAGCGGTAACAAGATTTTTGCTTGTCATAACCTCTTTTATGGGACGGTCGTAATTTGTTTCAAACTTAAGGTCACGGTTTGTAAGTATACCTACAAGCACTCCGTTCGAGTCGCATATCGGCACACCCGAAATTTTATATTTGGACATAAGCGCTTCGGCGTCGCTTAGAGTATGCTGCGGTGATAAAAAGAAAGGATTGGTTATAACACCGTTTTCCGAACGTTTAACCCTGTCAACCTCTGCGGCCTGCTCTTGAATGGTCATATTCTTATGAATAATACCGATTCCGCCCTCTCTTGCCATAGCAATTGCCATAGCCGACTCCGTAACGGTATCCATAGCTGAACTCATAAGAGGAATATGAAGCTCTATTGTTTTTGTAAGTCTGGTTGTCAGATTAATTTCATTTGGTGTCACGTCTGATTTTTGAGGTACGAGAAGCACGTCATCAAATGTCAACCCTTCTTTTGCAAATTTGTTATTCATTGCAAACATCCTTTCTTTAAAAATATTGCTCGTGAGCATCTGCCCAATGTGTATTTAGTTTATTTTATCAAACTTTTATTATTTTATCAAGTGTTTTTTCAAAAATTAATTTGAATTTATAGAATATGATACAAAATCCGACAACAAACTCTCGATTTCTTGATATTTTGTCGCTTTAAAAATTTTAGTTTTGAGCTCACTGCTGCTTGGCATACCCTTTATATACCATGCGATATGCTTTCTTGCCTCTTTTATTGCCCGGCTTTCACCCTTGTATTCTGTCAGCATACGCACATGACGCAGAGCAACCTCAAGTTTTTTTTCGCCGCTTGGAATTTCAGCACCGAAAATAAACGGATTTCCCTCTGCCGCTCTGCCTATCATAACGGCGGCGCACGCAGTATTTTCAAGCTTTTCCTGCGCTTCGGAATATGAGCGAATATCGCCGTTGCCGATTACGGGGATTGAAAGAGCATTCGCTATTTTTTCTATGCCGTCCCAATCGGCGCACCCCGAATAAAACTGCTTTCGTGTTCTGCCGTGTACCGTAATTGCCGCCGCACCGTTCGCTTCAAGCTCCTTTGCAAAATCAACGCATCCGTCCGCCGATTCCCATCCGAGCCGCATTTTAACCGTAACGGGCTTACCTGCCGTGCTTACCGCCGCCTTAACTATTTGCCCTGCCAAGGCTCTGTTTTTCATAAGTGCGCTTCCGTCGCCGTTATTTACTATTTTAGGCGTCGGACACCCCATATTAATATCGAGAATATCACCGTATGCGGCGGCGGTTTGAGAAATTTCCTTTATAATATCCGGCTCCGAGCCGAAAATCTGAACCGCATAAGGACAGTTGTGCTTTCCTATTAAAAGCTCCTCCGTTTTTTTATCCTTATAGAATAGTCCTTTTGCGCTTACCATTTCGGAATATACCATTCCTGCGCCAAACTCCTCACAAAGCGTCCGAAACGGCAAATCGGTAACTCCCGCCATCGGTGCTAAAAATATATTGTTTTTTGTTTGCACATTTCCTATTTTCATTTAACTTACCTTTCTTAAATCTAATCATTATGCAGATTTCTGAATTCCTCCGGAGTCATACCCTCGGAGCGTTTAAATGCCATGCAAAAATAGCTTGTATCGTTAAACCCGACTTCATCGCACAAAAGCCGCATTTTCATATCCGTGGAAATAAGCAGCTGCTTTGCCCTGTCTATCCTGTAATTTAAGAGATAATTAATCGGCGTTATGCTGTATGCTTCTTTGAAAACTCTGCACAGATAGCTTTTCGACACATCAATCAGCTCGGCAAGCTCGTCTAATGAAATAGGCTCTTTATAGTTCTTTTTTATATAATCGATAACAGGCGCCGTTTTTCTAAACTTTTCGTTTCTGTAAAAGCTTGACCGTGACGGGTCGGGACGTGACAGACTGCGCATAATTCCGAAAAGCTCATAAATATATTTTGATTTTTCAAACTCATCGTCACACTCGGAGAGGTTGCGACAAAGCGACATCACACTGTCGTTTCTGTCGGAAGAAAACACCTCGCACCCGTTAAATCCGCAATACTGCATCAGATTATCAGCACAATCACCGAGAAAAACAAAAAAATACAAACTCCAATTCTGGCTCGTCGGATAATATTCGTGCGGAGCTCTCGGAGAGAACATAAAAATATCGCCTTCCGTTATCACGTGCTCTTTACCGTCGCTTATAAATTTACCCTCGCCGCCGGTGCATACGGAAATTTGGTATGCCGGATAACCGTCGTTTCTTATAACCTGATATTGATGCTTTTTGTAGCCTGTTCTTATAACATAAAGCGGCAACAGCTTTTCGCGGTCGATCTCTCCAAGCATTTAATCCACCTCCGATTTGTTCAATATATTTATACGATATGCCAATATCCTACTCTTTACAAACATAAAAGACTATGATATACTTATATTATAATACAGATGACAAAATATTTCAAGTTATTTTTGCTCTCTCTTTAATAATTTATATATTCACCTAATATTAATGCTCCCCGGCTTTAATATTAGGTGAAAAAAACTACAATACGGATTTAACAGCTTTGTTTAAATTCGTATTGTTTTTTTAAGACAGGTGTTTACAAACTTTAAAAAACAGTGTATAATTAGATTAAATCAAAAAAGCGGAGGGCTGTTTAAGTGAAAAAAAAGTATTATGCGGTAAGATGCGGAAGAGTGCCCGGCATTTACGATACGTGGGCTCAGTGTCAAAAACAAACAACAGGTTATTCGGGTGCGTCGTTTAAAAGCTTTGAAAGTCTTGACGATGCCAAAGCATTTTTAAGCGGCGAAAGCCAAAAGGAAAAACACGAGTGCGAAGCAATGGCTTATACCGACGGAAGTTTTGATAAAAAAACAAGTCGGTTTTCATACGGCGTTGTGCTTTTCGTCGGCGGTGAGAAGAAGACGTTTTCAAAAGCATTTTCATCACCCAAGCTTGCGTCGATGCGAAATGTCGCCGGAGAAATTGCCGGAGCAGAATGTGCCATGCGCTACTGCATAGATAACAACATAAAATCGCTTGAAATATTGTACGATTACGAGGGAGTCGAAAAGTGGTGCACCGGCGAATGGAAAACAAACAAGTCGGGTACGATTGATTACAAAAATTATTACGACTCCGTAAAAGAGAACCTCTGTGTCACGTTTACGAAAGTAAAAGGGCACTCCGGAAATAAATATAATGACGAGGCGGATTTACTTGCAAAGAATGCCCTCGGTATTCTCGGCGATCCGCATGAAAGGAAGTAATTTTACATGGCAGAACTAAGATACAACCCCCTGCTTGACGACTGGACAATGATTGCATCTCACAGACAAAACAGACCGCAAATGCCTAAGGACTGGTGCCCGTTTTGTCCGAGCTTCGGAAACGTACCCGAATATACGGTTATGAAATATGATAACGATTTCCCGGCTCTTTCTCAAACTCCGCCGCCGATTGACGATGTGGCAACCGATTTCTTTAAGGTTAAGCCGTCATACGGTAAATGTGAGGTAATACTTTACTCACCGGAGCATACAACAACGCTTCCGAAGCTTTCGATAGAGCATATAGAAAAGCTTGTCGGACTTTGGCAGGAAAGATTTACAGAGCTTTCAAAGGATGAAAACATCAAGTATATTTTCATGTTTGAAAACAAGGGCGAGCCTGTCGGCGTTACAATGCCTCATCCGCACGGTCAAATTTACGGATACAGCGTTTTGCCGAAAAGAATAAGGGAAGAGCTTTCAAACAGCAAAAAGCATCTTGAAAAAACAGGGAAATGTCTCATCTGCGATATAATGGAAAACGAGATGAAAGAGGATAAGCGGGTAATAATAGAAAATGAGGATTTTGTTACAATTCTTCCGTTTTTCTCAGATTATCCTTACGGAGTTTATATCTTTGCGAAAAAGCATATTCAAAACGTGTGCGACTTTGACGAGAGAATGAAGCGTAACTTTGCTAAAATATTAAAGGAAACAACGGGAACTCTCGATTCACTTTTCGATATGTCATTCCCGTACATGATGTGCCTGTATCAAAACCCGGTAAACGGAGAGGATACATCGTCATACAGCCATTTTCATGTAAAATTCTATCCGCCGATGAGAAGTGCGGATAAGATTAAATACAATGCGTCAAGCGAAACGGGAGCATGGGCTTGCTGCAATCCGACAGCACCAGAAGAAAAAGCCGAGGAGCTTAGAGCGGCGTATAAAAAGTTTATCGAAGGCGAAAATAAATAATTGTTTTACGGAACGGGAGGATTAAAATGCATATTGACGAAATGATGAAAATGTTTAACGACACTTTCGGTGCGGGCGGCGAAACAAGAATTTTTAAGTCACCCGGCAGAGTAAACCTTATAGGCGAGCACGTTGACTATTGCGGAGGCCCTGTTATGCCTGCCGCACTTACAATGGAAACAACTATCATAGCAAGAAAAAGAAACGATAATCTTCTGCGCCTTAAAGCTACCGACCTTGATATTTTTGTTGAGGCGGATCTGAATGATTTGGAAAGCTTCAAAGGCAAGCTCAAATGGGGCGACTACCAGCTCGGAGTTGCGCTTGAGCTTATGAAGGACGGCTACAAGCTTTGCGGTGCCGATCTTCTCTTTGACGATACGGTTCCTCACGGAGGCGGACTTTCATCCTCTGCCGCTATCGAAGTTTCAACAGCTCTTTGCCTTGCAACATTTGCAAACGAGCAAATCGGTAAGGACGAAAAAATCGATATGATAGAAATGGCGCTTATCGGTCAAAGGGCGGAACATAATTTTATAGGTGTTAATTGCGGAATAATGGATCAGTTTGCATCGGCAATGGGAAAAAAGGACCATGCAATATTCTTAAACTGCGCAACGCTCGACTTTGAGCACGTTCCGCTTAATCTCGGCGACTGCAAGCTTGTGCTTACCAACACAAATGTTAAGCATTCACTTGGCAGCTCGAAATATAATGAAAGACGCCGGGAGTGTGAGGAAGGTCTTAATGCCCTAAATGCGGCACTTCCAAATGCAAAACAGCTTGCCGATATTACACCCGAACAATTTGAGGAAAACAAAAACCTCATAGAAAACGAAACCGTAAGACGCAGAATAAAGCACGTTGTCGGCGAATGCGCACGTGTTCACGAGAGTGTGGAAGCGATGAAGTCGAATAATCTTGTTCGTTTCGGCGAGCTTATGAACGCATCACACGATTCTCTGCAATACGATTATGAAGTAACGTGCCCCGAACTTGATTTTCTTTCACACGAGGCAAGAAAGCTCGGCGGAGTTCTCGGCTCAAGAATGACCGGCGCAGGCTTCGGCGGCTGCACCGTAAGCATTATTAAAGATGATACTGTTGATGAGTATATCGCAACGGTCGGAAAGCTATATAAGGATAAATTCGGAATTGACGCATCGTTCTACATTTCAGATGTCGGCGACGGCGGAAAAGAATATAAATAAAAATATACGGAGCAATACATAAGCATCACTGCGTTTAGACATATGTTTCATTATGTCGCATAGTTATTTATGTGTTGCTCCGATTTTTAATTTTTTTTCATAAAAGTGCAACGTTTTCCTTTCCTCAATTGTTTTATAAGTGAGGACCTCAAAAAACCTTATAAATCTGTAAAGGAGAAATATCATCATGAAAAAGAATATCATAATACTTTTAATATCAGCTATCACAGCATTATATGCAACAGTATCATTTGCCGAGGATACAGAAAAGCCACTCGCATCTCAACAATCCGAAACGGTTTTGGGTATGCCGCAAATAAATGTAAACGAAAAAGCAATAGACTTAGATAATCTGAAGCTGTCGCAATATATTTACGCAGAAAACGGAAATACTCTTGTTCCACTCCGTGTTATAGCGGAAAAAATGGGTTATCATGTAGATTGGAATACTGATAAATCCGTCACAGTAAGCAATGATGAGTGGAAGGTAGTTCTTCGCATAGGCTCCGACAGCTACTATGGCGTAACAAAAATCGAAAATGCCGTTGGAATGACAGCACCGCAATCTTACGGAGCAGCACCGAGACTTATAGAAGATACAACATTTGTTCCGGCAAAAATGTTCGAGCTTATGGGATATCAATTTAGCATTGCGGGTCAGTTCGTAAACTTTACAAACAAAGAAAATGTTGGAATGCCGAATCCGTTTGTTTCGTATGAGAGCATAGACAGCACTGTAAAAGTTTTGGGGTACAAGCCTTGTATTCCGTCATATATTCCGGACGGATACAATCTCAAAAATATTTCGGTTATGGACAACAGCATGCTTCAACTGATTTATACGGATAAAAATGACAACAAGCTTATATATAGAACGGAAAAAGGCAATGACGATATAAGCGGAGATTACACAAAATATCCGATTAACAAAGAGGTTGACGTAAATAATGTATCAATTACATTGCGTGGCAGTAAAAAAACAGCAAACGCTACATGGCAAAACAACGGATTGTCATATGCTGTCTTAACTGACAAGGAGCTTGATGAGACAGAAATGGTAAAACTTGTTACGGGGATAAAATAATCAATCAGCATGCTGCGGTAATTCCGCAGCTTTTGCCGCTTTGAGGATTTACGGATAGGGGGTATTTTGCTTGACAGACACAAATGAGCAAATAGCGAAAATGGTTGATATTTACGGAAATATGATTTTACGGCTTGCATATACATATTTAAAAAACATAGTAGATGCTGAGGATGTTGTACAAGAGGTTTTTTTGAAAATAGTGGAGTGTATGCCTAAGTTCAACGATAAAACCCATGAAAAAGCGTGGATTGTAAGGGCAACAATAAATCTCTGCAAAAACAAACTTAAGCTGTTTTGGAACAGAAAAATCGACCCACTTGATGAAATAAAAGAAATATCAGTTACTGATGATTACGATGAAAACTCTGATGTCTTGAAAGCAGTTTTAGGACTGCCCGAAAAGTATAGAACAGTTGTTCATCTTTATTACTATGAGCAATACTCAACACCGGAAATCGCGCAGCTTATTAACAAAAATGAAGCTACCGTCCGCTCCATCTTACATAGGGCAAAAGAAAAGCTAAAATCCGTTTTAAAGGAGGCGTATGATTTTGAGTGAAAAATATACTGACGCCATAAACAGAATTTGTTTATCTGAAGAAATGAAAGAATCAATAATAAAGAAAACCACGGGAGCGATTAGTAAAAAACAAAAAAGTAATACCTCTTTGTATTTGCGAAGAATCGTCGGGCTTGCGGCATGTTTGGCTGTTTGTTTCTTGTCAAATCGCACCTTAAAGGATGGAGTATATATGCCAACAAGCACAATCGAACCTGCAATTAGTGCACCTGCCCTGCAAGATGAAAACTCAAATAATACAGCTATGGACACAATTACACCAAAGACAGAAAGCAACGATAAGATCCCCGACAATAAAGTCAATGCAGAAAAACCGCACGTTTCAAATAAAAAGGTTGACGAGAAAGACAGCACGGCAGCAGATAACGAAACAAGTAGCATGGTATCCGACACCAATAAAACAAGTACCGGTGAGAATGAGCAGACAGTTACAGAAATTCCGCCGACAACCAGTGCGAATACAAACGCAGAGGAAAAGCAAAATCCAAACACTCTTGAATACGGAAATCCGATGAATTATTTGTCAAACAAAGAACAACTTGATAAGGAATTGGGTTATACCGTTAAAGTCCCGCAATATATTCCCGATGAATATAATTGCGAAAGCGTATGCGTTATAGGCGAATATATTGCTGAAATAACTTACGAAAGCGAACATGACAATATTAGCTATCGAACCGCAAAGGGCGATGATGACATAAGCGGTGATTGTAACTCATATGATAATGTCGAAACAACCGAAATAAACAGTTTTTCAGTAACGCTGAAAGGGAATGACGATCTTTATTTTAACGCAGTATGGACAGATGAAAAAGACTCTTATTCCGTAAGCAGTGCAAACGGAATCGAAAAAGAAACAATGTGCAATATTGTAAAAAGTGTGGAATAGACAAGAAAATTCGAGTTTTGATATACACTGTATCAGCTTTTCACCCGTCGGCGGATAGCCGGCACTTTGCAGACGGTTGACTGATATACATCTCCACAGCGGAAATTTACTGCTAAGCTAAATATCATGCTTATCATGCCATAATTATAAAAAACAGCTTTTTACTCATTCAAATCAAAAAAAATCCCTTATCATATTCCAGACAAGGGATTTTTTAATCAGAAAATATTCTTTATCAAACCGAACGAAAGCAAGCTCACAACAAGCCCTGCCGCAAGCACACCGAGAAAAATCCACCCGAGTGCCTTAGACGGTTTCATTCCGAGCAAAGCGGCAAGCAACGCTCCCGTCCATGCTCCTGTACCCGGCAGCGGTATCGCAACGAACAGAAACAATCCCCAGCCGCCGTATTTATCAATTTGCTCGCGTTTTGAAAGTGCGCGCTCTTCAAACCGATTTGCAATTTTACCGAGATGCTTTGTTGTTTTCATCCACGAAAAGAGCTTTTCTATAAAAAGCAGGATAAACGGTATGGGGAGCATATTCCCGATTACTGCCGAAACGTATGTCGGCAAAAACGACACATTCATAAACCCGGCGGCGAGTATACTTCCTCTAAGCTCCAGAATCGGAATCATGGAAATAATAAATATAATAACCTCAGCCGGGATTTTTCCCCTAAACGAATCTACAATAAGCTGTACTGCACTGTCTACCATGTATTGTATCCTTTCGACGATTAATCCAAAACAATCTTTTTAAAGTTTTCGTATGCATCTTCCCAAGATTTATTGTCCTCAACCTCGTAATGAACAACATCAAACGATTTTGCAATAATCTTTCTTGCTTCCCAAATATCCGATATAGCGCCGTTTGAAATAAGCTGAACAGCTATATTTCCGGCAGCCGTACCCTCAATGGGGCCTGCGATTACCGGTACATTTGCGGCATTTGCAGTCATTTGACAAAGGAAAGTATCCTTTGTTCCGCCGCCAACCATGTGGATTACACTGAAATCCTTATCACAGCACTCCTTAAGCTGAAGGAATGTATGCTTATACTTCATTGCAAGACTTTCATAGATACATCTTATAACAGCACCGTCTGTTTCTGGAACATACTGTCCCGTACGTGCGCAGAAATCTTTGATTCGCTGCGGCATATTACCGGGGCCCATAAACTCCGGAAAATCGGGGTCTATGAAGCAACGGAACGGTTCTTCTTCTCTTGCAAGCATTTCCATATCGGCATAGCTGTAATTTTTGCCCTCACGCTTAAACTGTCTTCTTGTTTCCTGAATAAGCCAAAGACCGATTATATTCTTAAGAAATCTTGTTGTATTATTATAACCCGTTTCGTTTGTTATATTATATTTTCTCGAAAGGTCGGATATTACCGGTTTTTCAAGCTCTGTTCCGAAAAGCGACCATGTTCCGCATGAGATAAACACAAAATCCTTCTCCGTTGTCGGAACTGCGGCAACCGCACTTGCAGTATCATGTGAGCTTACGGCAATAACCTTTTTCTCGGTCATATCAAGCTCTTCGCAAATATCGCTCTTAAGGTTTCCGATTACAGTACCGCCGGGAACAATCTCAGGGAACCACTCACGCTTTAAGCCGAGCTTATCCATAATTTTATATTCCCATTCCTTTGTATACGGATTCATAAGCTGCGATGTTGAAGCGATTGAACACTCGGCGGCCATTTTGCCTGTCAGGAAATAATTGAACAAATCTGGTATAAACAGCACCTTGTCAACAAGCTCCAAAAGCTCCGGTTTTTGCTTTTTAAACGCATAAAGCTGAAAAACAGTGTTAAAATTAACAATTTGATTACCCGTGAGGTTATAAAGCTCCTCCTTTGTTATAAGGCTCTCCATTTCCTCCGGTACTCCCACCGTTCTTGCATCACGATAGTTATACGGATTTCCGATTAAATCGTTATTCTTTGTAAGAACTCCGTAGTCGACACCCCATGTATCTATACCGATACTTTCAAAATCCGTTTGATTTTTTGCTTTTGTAATGCCCTGTTTTATCTCGTGGAAAAGGCGAAGAATATCCCAATAAAAGCTGCCGTCCACAAGCACCGGGTCATTATCAAATCTATGAATTTCCTCTATTGATATAATTCCGTTTTCATAATTTCCTATAATTGCTCTGCCGCTTGATGCGCCAAAATCAAAAGCCAATACCTTCACTTAAATATTCCTCCGTTTCGTTATCACTCAGGCAATACAACGCCTTTTTTTAAGATCACATTTGCATAAATGGCTGTTTCGCCGGTCTGCACAACAGCAAAAGCCTTTTTCGCTCTTTCATAATACGCAAATCTCTCTATAAACTCAATCTGCGCCTTATCGTCATGCTTCTTTATTATTTCTTTGTAGTCATCCCAAATCGTCGGAACACACGGGTCACCGGGAGTAACCTCCATAAGCCCAACCTGCTTTTCGCTGTACGTATCGAGCGGGAAATACTCAAGTATAGCGTCAAGAAGCTCGGGGACTCCGTGTCCGTCAGCACGTATAACTCTTTGTCCGATTGTTGTACCGGGGAAATTTCCGTCCGCAAGTACAATTTCATCTCCGTGTCCCATTTCCATAAGAGCCTTCACAAGCTCGGGAGAAAGTATGGGGTTGATTTTTTTCAGCATAAAATGCACCTCCAAAGAAAATTTATTTATTATTCATCATCTTTATCGCCGTAAACATAATCGTCCGAATAAGCGTTACCGCGTCTGTCGCCGTACTGATAGCCGTAGCCGTAACCATAGCCGTATTTATAGCCGTATTTGTAGCCGTAGCGATAACGATATTTATATCTGTATCTGTTTCCGTAAGCGCCGTATTTACCGTATCCGATACCACCCATTGGTTTAATGTCGTTAATCATATAACCGAGGATTTTAGCCTCCGCAAATATAAGCGACTCTCTTTCTTTCTCAAGAAGCTCGTGGATTGTATAATTATGACGAACAATAAGCACATATCCGTCAACAAACGATGCCATTGACGCTGCGTCCGTAACAACGGTTACAGGCGGTGTATCTATAAACACATAGTCATAGTTTTCCGAAACTCTCTCAAGCAAATGCTTCATTTTTTCCGATGATAAAAGCTCAACGGGATTAGGCGGTATCTGTCCTGCCGGAATACAGTCGATAGACTTGCTTTTGCAGTGGTGAATAGCGGTTTTATCGTCAATAAGACCTATAAGCAAATCCGACAAACCGTTTGTTTTTTCTATTTCAAGATAACGATGTACACGCGGCTTTCTCATATCACCGTCTATTACAAGAACTTTTGCACCGGTTTGAGCAAACGTTATCGCCGTATTTAAAATACTTGTTGTTTTACCCTCTCCGGGCTCTGCGCTCGTAAATATAATCTTTTTGCAGCCCTCAACATCCGCAAGCGAAAATATAAGATTTGTTCTTGTCGTTTTATATGCTTCCGTTATTGAAAACGGAGTTTTATCATTTAATATATTATTCAAGGACGTTCTCGACGAATCCTCCGAAACACGTCTTACACTGTGCTTTTTTTCGTTTACTTTTCCGATTAATTTTGATATGGAGTTATTCATATTGTATTATACCTCTTATTATTCCATTCCGAAGCTCGGGATTTCTCCGAGTATCGGCTCGTCATATTTCTGCCTGATTTCGTCGGAGGTTTTTATATGAGTATCAAACAATTCCATAAGGAATATAATTGCTACCGCAAGAACACCGCCTATTATAACGCCGAGAAGCGCATTCCTCGACTTATTCGGCGAAAACGGCAATATCGGAACATAAGGCTTGTCCACAATTTCAACCGAACCCGCCTTTACGACCGTGATAAGCTGATCTCCCGCACGCATTAGAATACTTTCAACTATTGCGCAGGCATCCTCCGGACTTTTACATTCAACCGTAAGACGCAAAAGCTCCGTTTCATTTACCGGCTCAATTGTAAGCATATTATATATTTGAGAATAAGAATATTTGTTGTTCAAATCTCTTGCAACCTCTGTAAGAAAAGTACGGCTTTTAAGAATTTCAACATATGTTGTTGCAAGTCTTGTGTTTGATTCAAGTCGTCCAACGCTCGCCACATCGGTAATTTGTGTTGCTTCCGTTTCGCAGTTTACATATATTGCCCCGTCGGTTTTATACATCGGCTGAATAAACAAGTCGGAATATATATATGTACCTGCTCCGAATATAATCATTAAAATGGCAATAAGCCACCATTTTCTTATCATTACGTTTAGAAGTTCTATAAAATTAATATCTTCGGTCAAAATATTCACTCCTTTAAAATTGATTGCAAATCTCAACAGTCTATTATATTATAACATACTAATATAAAAAAAACAAGTCATTTTTTGTTATTTGTTTAAATTTTTTTCGAGGTTTAATTGTCATAAACAAATCTGACATGATTTCTTTGTTATATTTTTCCGTTTTATAACATTTTTAATGCATTTGTATTATTTTTTGAATCAAAAAAAGTCAAGACTGTTTTACAAGGCTATGCTTATAACCTTTAAAACAGTCTTTTAATTATCATTTTTTCAGGCTTTTAAAATATCTGCAAGTATCGCAAAGCACACACTCGGCGCATTTTGGTGAACGTGCCGTACACACCGCCCTGCCGTGATACACAAACCTGTGACACGTATCGAGCTGCTTTTCGGGAGGAATAAGCTTTTTAAGTTCAGCCTCTATTTTCTCCGGTGCCTGCTCCTTTGTAAGACCTATTCTGTTTGTAAGTCTTATGCAATGCGTATCAACAACGACAGCACTTTTCCCGAATATTTCTCCGAGTATCAGATTTGCGGTTTTTCTGCCTGTTCCCGGAAGCGTCAAAAGCTCTTCCATTGTATCGGGCACCTCTCCGCCGTAATCGGATATGATTTTCTGACAGCACGCAATAATATTTTTTGATTTATTCCTATAAAGACCTATGGAGCGAATATCGTTTTGAAGCTCCGAAATATCGGCATTTGCAAAATCCTCCGCACACGTATACTTTTTAAAAAGCGTTTGCGTGACTTTGTTTACACTTGCGTCCGTGCACTGTGCCGACATTTGCGTTGCAAGCAGCATTTCAAGCGGTGTTGTATAGTTAAGCGAACACTTAACGTCGGGATAAAGCTTTTCGAGCCTCTCGACGGTAAGCGCCGCTCTTTCTTTTTTCGTCATCAGTTTTGTCCCGTTTGCGACAAAACAATTTCATCAACCTTTGCAAGCGCATCGTCAATCTTGTTTGCATCCTTGCCGCCGCCCTGCGCCATATCGGGCTTTCCGCCGCCTCTGCCGCCTGCGATTTGAGTTATTTCTTTTATAATGTTACCGCTGTGCGCACCCATTTTAACAGCTTCCTTTGTTGCCATTGCCACAAATGTAATCTTATCATCCGTATCGGACGCGAGTACAACAACACCTGCGTTCATTTTAGCTTTTATATCGTCAGCCGCCGTCTTTAAGTCGTTTGCGGTCATACCGTCAAGCTGTGCGGTTACAAGCTCAACATCCCCGATATGCTTAATTCCCGCCATCATATCGTTTGCTTTTGCGCTTGCAAGCTTTGCTTTTATGCTGTCGAGTTCTTTTTCGGCGTTCTTAAGCTCATATGCAAGAACCTCCGCCTTTTTGTCAATCTCGTCTATAAGGTTGGTTTTTAAAACCTTCGCCGTATTTGAAATAAGCGCGTCCTTTTCCTTAATATAGTTCATAACGCCAATTCCGGTTACAGCCTCTATTCTTCTGACGCCTGCCGCAACGCCGCCCTCTGAAATAAGCTTGAAAAGACCCACCTGAGATGTATTTGTAAGATGAGTACCGCCGCAAAATTCAACCGAATAATCACCCATTGCCACAACTCTTACAACGTCGCCGTATTTCTCTCCGAACTGTGCCTCTGCGCCGAGCTTTTTAGCTTCGTCAATCGGAAGCTCACGAGTTATAATGGGTAGAGAATCAAGAATTGCCTCGTTTACTCTGTCCTCTACTCTTTGCAGCTGTTCAGCCGTCATTGCCTCAAAATGCGAGAAGTCAAATCTCAAACGATCAGGAGTTACAAGCGAGCCTGCCTGTGCAACGTGGTGACCGAGTTCGTCGCGCAATGCTCTGTGGAGAAGATGAGTTGCACTGTGATTTCTTGCGATTGCCATTCTGTTTTTTCTGCAAACGGAAAGCGTTACGCTGTCACCGTCAGAGAACCTGCCTTCCTCTACAACAACCTCATGAAGATAAATTCCGTCTCCTGTTTTTGTTGTATTTATCACACGTGCTCTTGCGTTTTCCGATGTAATTGTACCAATATCGCCTACCTGACCGCCCATTTCTGCATAGAACGGTGTTTGCTTTGTAACGATTATGCCGGTTTCGCCGTTTGAAATTACCGCCGACACCTCTCCCTCGGTTGCGATACCGACAATTTCCGACTCGGCATCCAAATTGATATAGCCGACAAATGCAGTCTTTTCCGCATTTTCAAACTCGTATGTTTCGTCGCTGTCCCAGCTTGAGCCGTCCTTTCTGCTTGCACGAGCCGTTTGCTTTTGCTCGTCCATTGCACGATTGAAGCCGTCAACATCAACCTCAAGACCGTTTTCTTCGGCGATTTCTATCGTCAAATCAAGCGGAAAACCGTATGTGTCATGAAGCTTAAACGCCTGCTCACCCGTAATTTTCTTTACGCCCTTCATGTATTCTCCGAGCACAGCAAGACCACCCTCAACGGTTGCGTCAAAGCGTCCTTCTTCTATTTTGATAATATTCTTTATATAATCAGCCTTTTCTTCAAGCTCCGGATATGCGGATTTCGAGTTTTCTATAACCGTATCGGCAACTTCAAACAAGAACTGTCTGTCAATTCCGAGAAGCTTTCCATGTCTTGCCGCACGGCGCAAAAGACGTCTTAATACGTAGCCTCTGCCCTCATTTGACGGAATAACACCGTCGGAAATCATCATAACCGTACTTCTTATATGGTCGGTTATAACTCGGAGAGATACGTCCGTTTTATCGTCTTTTTTATATTCTACTCCGGCAATTCGGCAAATGTGATCCATTACGCCCTTTACCGTGTCAACCTCAAAAAGATTGCTTACGCCCTGTATATATGCCGCAAGACGCTCGAGTCCCATACCCGTATCAATATTCGGATTTGCAAGACGCTCGTATGTGCCGTCCTCCTGCTTATCAAACTGTGTGAAAACAAGATTCCATATTTCCATAAATCTGTCACAATCACAGCCTATCCTGCAATCGGGGCCGCAAGCGAATTCCTCGCCTCTGTCAACATGAATTTCCGAGCAGGGACCGCACGGACCTGTTCCATGCTCCCAGAAGTTATCCTCTTTACCGAGCTTTACAACTCTTTCGGGATTTACTCCGACCTCGTTTACCCAAATATCCCTTGCCTCGTCATCCTCCTCATAAACAGTAATCCAAATAACCTCCTTCGGAATTTGCATAACATCCGTTATAAATTCCCAAGCCCAATGGATTGCCTCTCTTTTAAAGTAATCTCCGAACGAGAAATTGCCGAGCATTTCAAAAAATGTACCGTGACGAGCCGTTTTTCCGACTCTTTCTATATCCGGTGTTCTTATACATTTCTGACACGTTGTTACACGGTGCTTCGGCGGCTCCTCCGCACCCGTAAACCATGGCTTAAGCGGTGCCATACCTGAATTTATAAGAAGTAAGCTGTTGTCATTTTTCGGAATGAGCGGAAAGCTGTCAAGTCTTAAGCAGCCCTTTGACTCAAAAAAGCTTAAAAACTTTTCGCGGATTTCGTTTAATCCCATGTATTCCATATTAAAATCTATCCTTTCTTTTGAAAATACACATAAATACACAATTATAATTATATAAGAAAAAACTGTCGATGTCAAGGATTTTTTTTAAAAATTAAAAGCTGCCTCTGTTTTACAGCTCTCTGTGATACAAATTCCCGGGTTTTCGCTCGATAATTCGCTTCAGCTCAAGCATAAAACAAGCGCTGTTACACTCAGTCGGAGAAAGCTGTGTTGCCTCCATAAGCTCATCTGTTGTCATATCACGTTCAAAAAGTGCATCATAAATCTTTTTTTCAATACCCGAAACAATAATTTCGTTTTGTTTTTCCGCCGGTGCTTTATCTTCTTTCACATCACAAAGCTGCGGATAATTATCGAAAAAGCTCTCCGGTGTAACAAGCGGTGTAACGCCCTCTTGTATCAGCTTGTTTGTGCCGCGGCAAACCTTTTGATTTATATTGCCCGGAAATGCATAAACATCTCTGCCTTCATCGGCGGCAATATGTGCCGTTATAAGTGCACCGCTCTTTTCGGGTGCTTCCGTAACAACAACCGCATTGCAAATTCCGGCAAGTATTCTGTTTCTTTTCGGGAAATTCCACGAATAAGGCGACTCTCCCGGCGGACGCTCCGTTAAAAGCAAGCCGTTTTTCGACAAATAATCATATTCCAGCTCATTCGCCTTCGGATAAACCACATCAGCACCGCAGCCGAGGAGTGCAATCGTAAACTTACCCTTTCGTATCGCCGCACGTGTTGCCACAATATCGTTACCGAGCGCAAGTCCCGTCACAACCACGCATCCGCGCTCGGCAATCATTTCCGAAAAACTGCTCGTTATCCTGTTGCCGTATGCCGACATTTGTCTTGTCCCAACTATCCCGACTGTAAAAATATTGTTCCAATCGGGAATTATACCCTTTGCGTACAGCACAAGCGGAGGCTCTGATATCTGCCTCAAAAGCGGCGGATAAGCCTTGCTGTCCCATACTATAACGTATATGTTTTTTCTTTGGCAATCACCCAAAATCGCTTTTGCCTCATCAAGATTTTTGTTTTGAAGGCTCTCTATATCGCTTGGGCTCAAAAAATCAAATTCGCTGTAATCGGACATATGATATATCTCGTCGGCACTTCTTACAATACTGTGCAAACGCTTTATTTTTCCGAATTTCAGCGCTTTTGAAAGCCAAATCCAGTTTAATATATGCTCGGTACCCATATCTATCCTCTCATTACAGCATTATAAACAAGAGCTGAAATTTCATCGGGTGTTAAAATTCTGCCGTTTTCCACGCAGCTGATTCTCTCCCACGACAGCATATCCGATATATCGGTCGCATTTTTATAGCTCGCCTTTAAATATTCGGTATTGCTTTCATGAATATCCTTTTTTTCGCCGCCCGTTATTTTATTACTTCTTCCCGACATCAGCTTTTCGGCATATTCCGTCGGCATATCGAGAAATACGGTTATATCGGGTCTCGGAAGACCGAGCTTATTGTACTCAAAATCCTCCTCCCATTCTATAAACGCTTTTTTTTCCTTTTCATCGGCTATCTTCCCCGCTTGATGAATAAGATTTGACGTAACATACCTGTCGGCAATGATTATGTCACCGTTTAAGTAATTTTTGCCCCAATCGGTGCGAAATGTTGCAAAACGGTCTGCCGCAAAAAGCATGGACGCTGCATATGCGTTTACATCGGACGGATTTTTGCCGTAACTGCCCGACAAATACTCCTTTACAAAATAAGACGAGTTGCTCTCATACATCGGAAATGATATTCTTCTTACTCTTTTCCCGTCAGATAACAGCTTTTCGTAAAGCAATTTCGACTGTGTTTCCTTGCCGCTTGCGTCAACGCCGTCAATAGCTATAAGCATTCCCATTTTAAAATCAGTCCTCCTGCTTATATTTTCTGCCGTGCAAAATCACCGTAAACGCAAACTTCGGCAAAGCCGTCATACGTCTTGCACGCCACGGCTCCTTCATAAGCCGATAAAACCATTCGAGTCCGTGCTTGCAGTAAAACTCGGGTGCACGCTCCGCAACACCTGCAAATACGTCAAGACTTCCGCCTATACCAAGCGCCGCCTTTGCTCCGAGTCTTTCAGCATTGGCGTCAATCCAAAGCTCCTGCTTCGGCGCACCGAGACATACGAACAAAAGTTCAGCTCCCGATTTATTTATTTCATCCACAATATCGTCCGTTTCCTCGTCCTTAAAATAACCGTTTCTCAATCCGACTATCTTAAGACCGGGATATTTTTTCTCCATTTCCTCTTTCGCCTTTTCGGCAACGCCTGGCTTTCCGCCGAACAAAAACAGCTTAAAATCAGACTTTGCAACCATTTCCAAAAGTCTGCATGCAATATCAAAGCCTGCCGCACGTTCGGGAACGGGGCGCTTTAATATGCTCGCCGCCTTAACAACGCCTATGCCGTCAGCCGTAAGCAAATCGGCATTATTCAAAACCCCGGCAAAGTTACTGTCCTTGTAGCCGTTCATTATTATTTCCGAATTCGGAGTAAAAACCTTGCGGCATCTGTCACCCGACAAAAAGCCGAAAATTTTGTTTGCCGCATCGTTTATGCCTATTCTGTCAACATTTACCCCAAGTATATTTACCTTGTTCATTATTTCTACCTTCCGCTATCTTTCTTCTATCGGCATATATTCCTTCGGCTTTGAAACCGACTTATATGCAGGACGTATTATCTTCTTATTCACGTGAACCTCTTCAAGTCTGTGCGCACACCAGCCGGGTATTCTTGCAATCGCAAAAAGCGGAGTGTAAAGCTCCGGCGGTATACCGAGCATTTTATACACGAATCCCGAATACAAATCAACGTTTGCGCACATAACCTTATCCGATTTTTTTACTCGGGCAAAAATTTCGGGAGTAATCTCCTCTATCAGATTATAAAGACCGAGTTCCTTTTTAAATTCGGCATTTTTATCTGCAAGCACCGTTGCCTTTTTCTTTATTATCTCTGCTCTCGGATCGGAAATTGTATATACGGCATGCCCCATTCCGTAAACAAGTCCCGAACGATCATACGCTTCTTTTCTGATTATTTTTTCTATATACGCACCAACAGCCTCTCTGTCAGCCCAATCCGCAACGTGCGACTCGATATCCTCCATCATGCCCATAACCTTTGCGTTTGCACCGCCGTGCTTCGGACCTTTGAGCGAGCCTATCGCCGCCGAAATTGCCGAATATGTGTCGGTGTCGGTTGACGATACAACATGAGCTGTAAACGCCGAGTTGTTTCCGCCGCCGTGCTCTGCATGAACAATCAAAAGCGTATCCAAAAGCTCTGCCTCCTCGGGTGTGAACTTGTTGTCGGGACGTATCATGTAAAGAAAGTTTTCCGCCGTGGAAAGCTCCGGCTGCGGAGAGTGAAGTATAAGGCTGAGTCCGTCATAGTAATGTCTTTTCGCCTGATAGCCGTACGATGCCATTACCGGCAGCTGAGCAATTAGCTTAACAGACTGAGTTATTATGTTGTCAACCGATAGGTCCTCGGGATTTTCGTCGTATGAATATGACGCAAGCACCGCTCTTGCAAGCTTGTTCATTATGTTGCTGCTCGGCGCCTTTAGAATCATATCCTCCGTGAAGCCGTCGGGGAGTGTACGTGCATGACCGAGATATGCCGAGAAATCCTCGAGTACCTTTTTATCGGGGAGCTTGCCCATCAAAAGAAGATATACGACCTCCTCAAATCCAAACCTCTTTTCCCTTTCACACGCCTTTACAATGTCCGATACGTCATATCCGCGATAACGCAAATGTCCCGGCATAGGCTTTTTTTCGCCGTCCTCAATGTAATATCCCGAAACCTCACCTATTGAGGTAAGTCCTGCCATTACACCGGTGCCGTCTTTATATCTCAATCCTTTTTTTACGTTATACTTATCATATATTGCGTTGTCAATCGGCTTGTAAATCTGAGCCGCCCAGCTTTTTAATTGTCTGTCACATTCGTTAATTCTGTTTTTCACTGCTGTATCCTCCTACAAAAGCGATATTTGCCCGCTGTCCTCTTTTTTGAGGAAGCATCCTGTCGCCGGTATATTCTTTGTTGTATAATATTTCAAATTCACTATTGATGTTTCGCTCGGCGGCAGCACTCTTATCATTTTGGCATTTTTCTTTTTAAGAGTCAGCACCTGTACACCCTGTGTATTTTTTGTAGCCTTAAGCGGTATTTTTTCGGTATTAAACGCAAGCGCCTTGTTGTTGTCGGAAAGCGCAACCAAATCCATATCCTCGGCAAGATAATAAATCGCACAAACGGGCGATTTGTCCGAATACGCACTTATGAGCTTTTTCCTGTTTGTCTTTGTTTCGTAATTCGACAGATTTACCTTTGCCGCCTTACCGTTTTCAAAGGCAAAGAACATCATTCCGGAAAAATCACTCGTGACAACCATGTATATAAATTTCTCGTCCGGCTCCGCACCGACCAGCGCCGAAACATATTCACCCATGGTACTTACCTTTGCATCGGGTATGTCGTAGCACTTTATCTTGTATACCGTTGATTTATCCGTAAACAAAAGCACCTCCGACTTGTTTGTTGTTTCAATCTCCTGAAGTATTTCATCATCTTCCTTGAGCTTGTGATCGTTGGAGCTTGAACGCAAGGATACGGCCGATATTTTCTTTAAATACCCCTCACGTGTGAAAAACAGCGTCAGCGGATAGTCCTCAATCGAGTCAGCCTCGTTGTACTCGGGCGCATCGCCTCCGTCCGTCAGTTCCGTCTTTCTGTCCTGTCCGTATTTTTTAGCTATTTCCTTAAGCTGATTTGCAATAAGTTTTTTAATCTTCCTGTCGCTTGACAGCATATCCTCAAGATTTGCTATTTCTTCAATAAGCTTTTCCGTTTCGGACGTTCTGTTTAAAATGTATTCCTTGTTTAAATTTCTAAGCTTTATTTCCGCAATATACTCCGCCTGAATTCTGTCAATGGAAAATCCGTCCATCAAGTTCGGAACAACGTCCTCCTCACGCTCGGTATGCCTTATAATGCTTATAGCCTTGTCAATATCCAAAAGTATTTTTTTAAGACCCGTCAGCAAATGAAGCTTTGCACTCTTTTTGTCTATATCAAAGCGCAGCGAATTCTTAACGCAGTCCATTCTGAATTTAATCCATTCGCTCAAAATCTCTTTTATTCCCATAACCTTCGGCTTTGAGTTTATAAGAATATTGAAATTACAGCTGAACGAATCTTCAAGCGGCGTCATCTTAAACAGCTTTGCCATAAGCGCATCTGGATTTGTGTCCTTTTTTACGTCAATCGTAATTCTAAAACCGCCGAGTCCCGTTTCATCTCTTGCATCCGATATTTCTCGGAGTTTTCCCGCTTTTATGTTCTCCATTATTTTTGCAATAATGACCTCGCTCGTTGCGGTGTACGGTATTTCGGTTATATCTATACAGCGGTTTTTGCTGTCATAGGAATACTTTGCACGAAGCTTAAAGCTGCCTCTGCCCGTTTCGTATATCTTGTCCATCTCCGCCTTGTCGTATATAAGCTGCGCACCCATGGAAAAATCGGGTGCAGGCATATACTCGGAGATGTCACAGTTTTCATTTTTCATGTATTCTATCGTCGCCTCGCATACCTCGCGTAAATTAAACGAGCATATGTTGCTTGCCATACCGACAGCAATACCCTGATTCGGGTTTACAAGAATATGCGGGAAAGTTGTCGGCAAAAGCGTCGGCTCTTTTGTTGTACCGTCATAGTTGTCGATAAATTTGACGGTGTTTTTGTTGATATCCGCAAACAGCTCCGCACAAATAGGTTCAAGCCTTGCCTCTGTGTAACGCGATGCGGCATACGCCATATCACGTGAATATTGCTTGCCGAAATTTCCCTGCGACTCAACAAGAGGATGAAGCAAAGCTTCGTTGCCTCGTGTCAGTCTGACCATTGTTTCGTATATAGCCGCATCACCGTGGGGATTTAACTGCATTGTTTGACCGACAATGTTCGCGGATTTTATCATTTTCCCGTTCAATAACCCCATTTTATACATCGTGTATAAAAGCTTTCTGTGCGCCGGCTTTAAACCGTCTATTTCCGGAATTGCACGAGATACGATAACGCTCATTGCATATGGCATGTAATTCGTTTCAAGCGTTTCGCAAATAGGCTGCTGCCTTATCTCAGCAGGTATTATTTCCTTTTCTTCCTTCTTCTTTCTTGCCATATTTTTCAAGCCTTTCTAATTTAATAAATTGCTCCAATAGCATTTTCTCATATGTTTTTCTGACTATTAGCGTATAACAAAAATCAGCGGAACATTAAAACATCAGTATCAACCGTAATTTAAGCACATAATTCCATACCTAAATCCTAAAAACAAAATTCAAGTCCCGCGCCCCGAAGGCGTACTCTTGTACGTCGAGGGTGAATTGAGTTTGTTGTGCGCCAAAAGACATATCCTTTGCCCGGAGGTTATTGGATTTTGGATGCAGAACGGACGAAATTCAAGCCCCGCGCCCCGAAGGCGTACTCTTGTACATCGAGGATAAATTAAGTTCATCGTTCGCCAAAAGACATATCCTTTGCCCGGAGGTTATTGGATTTTGGATGCAGAACGGACGAAATTCAAGCCCCGCGCCCCGAAGGCGTACTCTTGTACGTCGAGGGTGAATTGAGTTTGTTGTGCGCCAAAAGACATAACCTCCCCCTAACTGATGTCAAGCATATCCATATACATGTGTCCGTTTTCGGCAATGTAATCCTTTCTCTCCTGTAACTTGTCACCGAGTAAAACATCAAAAACACGTGCTGTTTTTTCGACACTTTCGGGAGTAACACGAATGAGCCGCCTTGTTGCCGGATGCATGGTGGTAAGACTCATCATGTCGGCCTGATTTTCGCCGAGACCCTTGGAACGCTTAATTTCGTATTCATCCTTGACTCGTGACAGACCGCTGTTTTCAAGCTCGGATACAATTGCGTCCTTTTCGGCGTCGGTATAGGCAAATTTCTTCTCACCCTTCCGCTTTGTTTTAAGAATTGATATTTCGTAAAGCGGAGATTCGGCAATGTAAACCTTGCCCGCATCGATTAAGGTAGGTGTAAGTCTGTAAATCATTGTAAGAACAAGCGTTCTTATCTGGAAACCGTCAACATCGGCATCGGTACAGATTATGACCTTGTCCCACCTAAGCTTTTCGATGTCAAAGCTGTCAACCTTGCTGTTGTGTTTTGATTTGATTTCAACACCGCAACCGAGTACTTTTAATAAATCAATAATAATATCACTTTTAAATATTTTCGGATAATCCGCTTTTAGACAGTTTAGAATTTTACCTCTTATCGGCATTATAGCCTGAAATAACGGATCACGTGCCTGTTTGCACGAACCGAGCGCCGAGTCACCCTCAACTATATAAATTTCACGGATTGACTTGTCCTTTGAGCGACAGTCCACAAACTTCTCAACCCTGTTTGTAACGTCCATCGAACCTGTCAATTTCTTTTTTATATCAATGCGCGCCTTTTCGGCATTTTCACGGCTGCGCTTGTTTACAAGGACTTGGTTTGCTATTTTTTCGGCATCAACCTTATTTTCGATAAAATATACCTCAAGCTGATTCTTGATAAAATCGGTCATGGCGTCCTGAATAAACTTGTTCGTTATCGCCTTTTTCGTTTGGTTCTCATAGCTTGTCTGAGTGGAGAACGAATTTATCACGAGCGCAAGGCAGTCGGCAACGTCGTTAAAGTTTATTTTCGATTCGTTTTTGTTGTATTTGCCGTTTGCCTTTAAATACTTGTCGATACCGTAAACAAAGGCGTTTCTTACCGCCTTGTCAGGTGAGCCGCCATGCTCGAGCCAGCTTGAATTGTGATAGTATTCGAGCATATTAACGGTGTTTGAAAAACAAAACGCAAGCTGCATTTTCATTTTGTACTCGGGCTTGTCACTTCTGTCTCTGCCCTTTCTCTCACAGCTCCACTGCTCGACGGGAGTAATATACGCATCGCCGACCTTTTCCTTCAGGTAGTCGACAATACCGTCCTCAAAGTAGTAGTCAAACATTTCCATGCCGTCTTTTGTTTCATTGTAAAGAACAAAACGTATACCGGCATTTACCATAGCCTGCTTTTCGAGCGTATCCTTAAAAAACTCGATAGGTATATCAATATCTGTAAAAACGTCAAGGTCGGGAAGCCATCTTTGGCACGTTCCCGTCTTTTTCGATTTCGTGGCATTTTTCGTAAGTCCGCCGACGTTCTTTCCCTTTTCAAAATGAAGCGAATACTCAAATCCGTCCCTTATAACAGTAACGTCCATGTACCTTGATGAATACTGCGTCGCACACGCACCGAGTCCGTTTAAGCCAAGGCTGTACTCATACATTCCGTTGTCGTTGTTATTATACTTTCCGCCGGCATAAAGCTCGCAAAAAACAAGCTCCCAATTATATCGCTTTTCCTTTTCGTTGTAATCAAGAGGTATACCTCTGCCGTGATCGCGAATTTCTATCGAATTGTCAAGAAACCTTGTAATCTCAATTACATTTCCGTAACCCTCTCTTGCCTCGTCGATTGAGTTTGACAAAATTTCAAAAAACGAATGCTCGCAGCCCTCGAGTCCGTCCGAGCCAAAAATTACCGCCGGACGTTTTCTTACTCTGTCCGCACCTTTAAGACTTGTTATGCTTTCATTTCCGTAGTTCTCTTTTTTTACGGCCATGTTGTCAATCAAATCCTTTCCGTTACGTTGAAAATGTCGCACATAAAAAACACTTTCAACAAATTATATCTCTATTATACACCATTTTATGTACGTTTGTCAAATTTTAATTTAAAAGTATTGCTAATTTGTGATAAATGTGATATAATATTCACATGGAATAGCTGATATGGAGGATAATTTTTATGAATAGCGCATATGTTTATTTACAGCTATATAAATTATTCGACGCTCAAACGCCGCTTAAGGTTGACTGCGGCGAGCTCTGCGGCGGCGCCTGTTGCAAGGGATCGGGAGGTATGTATCTGTTTCCGGGCGAAAAAAAGGTGTATGATTTGCTCAATCCGTCATGGGTCAATATTTGCAAGTCCGACTTTTACTACACAAGCGGAGGAATAAAAAGGGTTGTGTATTTTGCAGAATGCAACGGCAAGTGTGACAGATTTCAGCGTCCGCTTGCATGCAGAATTTTTCCGTTTACACCGATTTTAAACGAAAACGGGAAACTGCAAATAATTACGGATCCGCGTGCAAAGTCAGTATGTCCTTTGGCAAAAGCAATGTATTTAAACGAATATAACGATACATTTATTAAGAATACGGAAAAAACATTTAATTTGCTTATGAAGAACAAACCGTTTGCTGACTTTATGAAAAGCTATACAGAATATATAAACGAATACAGAAAATTCTTTAATGAAAACAAATAATTAAAATGAAGGGCGGTTTTTATGAATAGTCAAGATAATGATAAAATTAAGGAAAATTCGTCCGTTTCGTATACAGAAGAAGAGGCTGACGATTTCAGCGTAATCGAAAAAAGATATTCACAGCCTGAGGAATCACCCAAATCGGAGAAAACAGAGGAGCATTTGCCCGAAACAAAGCATGTGCCGAGCGTAAAAAAAGAAAAGAAAGGCAATGGACTGTTAAAAAAATCATGCATATGCCTTTTGGTTGCTCTTGCATTGATTGCGGCAGCATTTTCGGCATACGCATTTACTCTGCCGAGCGATAAAATTGCAAACGGACTGAATATAAACGGCATAGCAGTCGGCGGAATGACAAAAAGTGAAGCGGAGCAGCTGCTTGAAAAAGAAAATGTTCTCGCAAATCACTCAATCGTTTTGCGCTCGGGAAATGTAAGCCGCAGAATTTCAACAGCTGAAATTAATGCGGTGCTTGATAAGGACGCTACAATCGAAAAAGCGTTTGAATATGCAAAAACAAGCAATCCGTACGCAAACGCAATAGATACGCTCTCTGCCGTGTTTACAGGCAAAAGCATAACACCCGTAATCAGCTACGATTATGACTTGCTTTCTCAAATCGTAAACTCAATAGGCGAAGAAGCGCTCGGCGGCGCACTGGTTCAGCACAGCGTTCGTTTTGCGGACGACGGTACGGCATATCTCGTTCCGGGGAAAAGCGGTTATGACGGGAACCCGGCAAATGCCATTGAACAAATCGACTCTGCTCTCAAAAACAGTGCAGCAAAGGAAATTACACTTAAAATAGAGAAAAAAGACCCCGACCCGATGACTGTGGAGAAGCTCGACTCTCTTATGTATCAGCTCCCCGAAAATGCATCATATGCACTTGAAAACGGTCAGGTTGTAATTATTCCGGAAAAAGTCGGCAGATATATAAATAAGGAGAAATGCGCTCAGCTTATCGCAGCCTTTCCGAGCGGTGATACACAGGTCGCAATTCCGTATCAGGCATCAAAGCCGGAGATTACAGCAGATATTTTGCGCCAAAAGCTGTTCAATGCTCAGCTGTCGTCTTATACAACAAGATTCAACGCAGGCAGCGTGAACAGAAGCATGAACATTGCAAATGCCGCATCAAAACTAAACGGAAAGATTATTCTTCCCGGAGATATTTTCTCATTTAACAGCACGGTCGGTCACAGAACAGTGGCAAACGGCTTTAAAACAGCTCCCGAATATCAAAACGGTCAAACAGTCAACGGTATCGGCGGCGGAACGTGTCAGGTAAGTACAACCGTTTATTCGGCGGCGCTTTACGCTGATTTAAAAATCATCAGAAGACAAAATCACTCTATGCCGGTGTCATATGTACCGCTTGGCCAAGACGCTACCGTTACGGACGGCGGACTTGATTTAAAATTTGAAAACAACACAGGCTACCCGATAAGACTTAACGCATCGGTAAGCGGCGGCTCAATCACCGTATCGTTTACGGGAACAGCTCCCGACACACCGAAAAAGGTAAAGTTGGTTCATACACCCGTTGCCGTTGCAACAGGGAAAGCCATTAAATCGGAAAGACAGATATTCGATGCAAGCGGCAATCTTATAAAATCCGAATCGCTCGGAACAAGCAGATATAAACCGCACGAAAGCAGTTCTTCTGCCGCACCTGCAAATCCGTCCGGTGATAATGCAGCAAATTCAAAGCCGGCAGCAGCGGTAAAACAGCCGAATGCGGGAACTCCGACTCAAAGCACACAAGAGAAGCAGCCGACGGAAAAGCCGACAGAGAAACCGGCGGAAAAGCCAAAGGCAGAGCACAGCGAGCCGTCAGCATCGGGCGGTCAAAGCTCAACACCGGTTAAAACAGAATAAATAGCTCAAAGGAGAGTATTTGCAAAAGTCTAA
Source organism: uncultured Clostridia bacterium (assembly GCA_934486495.1). Lineage (GTDB taxonomy): Bacteria > Bacillota > Clostridia > UBA1381 > UBA1381 > RGIG9115. The sequence continues at coordinate 10,243 of CAKSPW010000012.1, read as the reverse complement.
TTTGCTATGCTCTCTTTTTTATATAAAGCTAAAATTTTAAAGGAGAAGTGATAAAAATGATTGACACAAAAGTAACCAAGCATTTGGCAGATTTGAGCAGACTCACTTTTAACGATGAACAGCTTAAGAGTGTTACAGCCGAAATGTCAGCAATTATAGAGCTGATGGACAAGGTGTGTGACTTTAACAATAATACGGACGCATATACACCGGAGCAAAAGAATTTTAATTCTCTGCGCCCTGATGAATCCGAGAACTCATTCAACAGAGAAGATGTCGTCAAGAACGCAAAATCGGTAAAGAACGGGTGCTTTGTCGTACCAAAGGTAGTGTAAACACATACGTTACGGAAAGGAATGAACGAAAAATGCTTAAGGAACTCAGGCAAAAGCTCGACAGCAGGGAAATCGGCGCGTGCGAGCTTACGAAAGAATATTTAAAGAAAATCAAAACTGACAACTGCAACAGTTTTATAACGGTTTGCGAAAACGAAGCTTTAAAAAGCGCAGAAACAGCTCAAAAAAGAATTGATGAGGGAAATTCCGGCGCACTTACCGGAATTGCCGTTTCGATAAAGGATAATATCTGTACAAAGGGCATTAAAACAACGTGTGCTTCGAGAATGCTTGAGGATTACGTGCCTGTATATGATGCGGATGTCGTTGAAAAGCTCAAAAGTGAAAACGCCGTTATAATCGGCAAGACAAATATGGACGAGTTTGCAATGGGCGGCTCATCTCAAACATCTTATTTCGGCGGCGTGAAAAATCCGCACGATCCCCAAAGAGTTACGGGCGGTTCATCAGGCGGCGCGGCGGCAAGCGTTGCGGCAGGTCTTGTGCCGGCGGCTTTGGGCAGCGATACGGGCGGTTCTGTTCGTCAGCCATCATCATTTTGCGGTGTTGTAGGTCTTAAGCCAGGATACGGCAGAGTTTCAAGATACGGTCTTATTGCTTTTGCGTCATCGCTCGATCAAATCGGGCCGATTGCCGCCACGGCTGAGGATACCGGCATAATCTTAAATGCAGTTGCCGGCGAAAGCAAACATGATATGACGTCAATCAGCACCGATAAAGAGGACTTTACCGCAAAATGCGGTCTTAGCATGAAAGGCGTTAAAATAGGACTGCCGAAAGAATTCTTCGCAAAAGAAATTGATGCGGAGGTTGCAAAAAGCGTTACCGACGCCGCACGCGAGCTTGAAAAAGCCGGTGCGGAGCTTGTTGAATGCTCACTTCCATCTCTTGAATATGCCGTTTCAGCATATTACCTTATTTCATCAGCCGAGGCGGCAAGCAACCTTGCAAGATTTGACGGCGTCAAGTACGGTCACAGAAGCGAAAACGGTGACAGCTTCAAGGAGCTTATCGAAAATTCAAGAAGCGAGGGCTTCGGCAAAGAGGTTAAAAACAGAATTCTGCTCGGTAACTATGCGCTTTCAAGCGGATATTACGATGCATATTATAAAAACGCAACTCGAATAAGAGCACAAATAAAAGCAGAGTATAAAGAAATATTTTCAAAATGCAGCGCCATCATAACACCAACCGCACCGACTACAGCTTACAAAATCGGATATCAAGAGCATGACAGTGTTAAGATGTATATGTCGGATATATGTACGGTATGTGCAAACATTTCGGGTCTCCCGTCAATATCAGTACCATGCGGAAAGGATTCGGAGGGTATGCCCATAGGTATGAGCATAACGGGTAAAATGCTTGACGAGGCTTATATCATAGGTATTGCCGACTGCTATGAAAAAATCGTGAAAGGAGAATAATTATGAGCTATATACCGGTAATAGGACTTGAAATACACGCCGAGCTGCAAAGCGAAACAAAGGTTTTTTGCGGCTGCAAAAACAAATTCGGCGGAGATGAAAACACAAGAGTTTGCCCCGTATGCGGCGGAATGCCCGGCACGCTTCCGATTCTCGGAAAAAAGGCCGTAATTCTCGGCGCTAAAGCAGGCTTTGCACTTGACGGAAAGGTAAACAATTATTCGTCCTTTGACAGAAAGAATTACTTTTATCCCGACCTTCCGAAAGCATACCAAATAACTCAATTTGAGCATCCGATTTCAACAGGAGGGTATATCGAGGTAAACGGCAAAAAATTCAGAATAAACCATCTGCACATTGAGGAGGATGCCGGAAAACTTTTGCATGACGATTATGAAGGCATTTCAATGGCGGATTATAACCGCTGCGGTGTTCCGCTTATAGAAATTGTGACGGAACCGGATTTCAGGTCGGCAGATGATGTTTGCGCATTCGTTGAGGAGCTTGCGCTGAGGCTTAAATATGCCGAAATATGTGATGCTAAAATGGAGCAGGGCTCTATGCGTGTAGATGTTAATATTTCAATCATGCCTGAGGGCAGCAGTGTTTTCGGAACACGTGCGGAAATAAAAAACATCAACTCGGTAAAGGCAATAAAAAGAGCGATAGAATACGAAATTTCCCGTCAGAGCGAAATACTCATAAGCGGCGGCAAGGTTATACAGGAAACAAGGAGATTCAACGATAACCACGGCGATACAAAGGCAATGCGTTCAAAAGAGGAAGCGCACGATTACAGATACTTCCCCGAACCGGATATTCCGCCCGTATTCATCTCCGACGAGGAAATAGAAGAAATAAGAAAAACCATGCCCGAAATGCCGGCACACAGAAAAGCAAGGTATATAAACGATTTCTCCCTTACAAATGAGGAGGCGGAGCTTATAATATCCGACAGGCTTTTCTCCGACTTTTACGACGAAAGCGTATCGGAAAACAAATGCTACAAAAAAACGGCAAGCTTGATGCTTGTGGGACTTAACAGACTCTTAAACGAAAGCGGAAAGAGCATTTCCGATATAAATATTACTCCGAAAATGACAGCAGAGCTTGCCAATCTTTGGAATGATAACAAAATCAACTCAAACAGCGCAATGGAAATACTCGACAAGATGTTTGCAAGCGGCGAAAGCCCCACCGAAATCGCCAAAAATTCGGGTATGTTCATGACAAGTAACTCGGAGGATATTGAAAAAGCAGTCGACAAGGTGCTTTCGGAGAACGAAGACGTCGCCGCAGAGTTAAAAAGCGGAAACAAAAAGCTGTTCGGATTTTTAATGGGCAAAGTTATAGCCGAAATGGGAAAAGGCGCAAACCCGGCCGCTATAAAAGAGATACTTACAAAAAAGCTTTAAGGAGGGAATTACAGTGAAAAAAATATCAGGCGAAAAATTGATACATGAATTGGATTTAAAAGACTTGATACCGGATACAAACGTTGAATTTTGCTGCTGCATTCACAAAATAAAGGATATGGGTTCGTTTAGCTTTATCATGCTGAGAACGGGCAAATACGTACTTCAAAGTGTATATGAAGAAAAAAACTGCCCCTCTCTCCCGAAAAACCTTTGTGAGGGCGCATATGTAAAAGTAAACGGAACGGTACGCAGTGAAAAGCGTGCCGCAAACGGAATAGAAATAACGCTGACTGCTGTTTCGGTGCTTTCAGTACCGAAACAGAGCTATCCGCTGCACGTAAACGCCAAAAAACTCGACTGTTCGATTGAAACAAGCATGGCTCACAGAAGCGTTGCACTTCGCCATCCTCATGAGAGAGCCGTATTTAAAATAAGCGAGGGTGTTGTTTCGGGATTTAGAGAATTTATGCTAAAAGAAGGCTTTACCGAAATTCACTCACCGAAAATCGTCGCATCGGGCGCTGAGGGCGGTGCAAACATATTTAAGCTTAAATATTTCGGCCGTGATGCATTCCTTGCGCAAAGTCCGCAATTTTACAAGCAAACCTGCGTTGCGTTTTTTGACAGAGTCTTTGAAATCGCCCCCGTTTACAGAGCGGAAAAGCACAACTCGACAAGGCATTTAAACGAATATATCGGTCTTGACTTTGAAATGGCATACATCAGCGATATGTCGGACGTAATGCAAATGGAAACGGCGGCAATCAAATATATAGTTGACTATTTAAAAAACAACTATGACTATGAGTTGTCACTTTTGGACGCACAGCTTCCCGAAATAACGGAAATTCCGTCGCTTACATTTTTTGAGGCGCTTGATTGTCTTGGAAAAGAGCATAATCAATTCGACCTCGACCCGACAGACGAGGTAAGACTTTGCAAGTATGCTAAGGAAAAATACGACAGTGAATTTATATTTATAACAAAATTTCCTGCCGCAAAACGACCTTTTTATGCAATGAACTCGCCGGAGGACGAAAAGCTTGCCGAAAGCTTTGACCTTTTGTTCAGAGGTCTTGAAATTACAACGGGCGGTCAAAGAATACATGATTATGATACACAAATTAAAAAGCTTGAAAAATACGGCATTGAGCCTAATGACCTCGGCGCGTACACCGATATTCACAAATACGGTATGCCTCCGCACGGAGGTCTCGGAATAGGCCTTGAACGACTTGTTATGAAGCTGCTTAACCTGCAAAACATAAGACAGGCATCACTGTTTCCGAGAGATATACACCATCTCGATCCCTAATAAAAAAACCGGGCTCCCTTACACTTTCGGGGCTCGGTCTTTTTTATTTTTTTATACCCGTAACAACTCTGTCAACTCCGCAAAGATCGGGAATAATACATATATCCTCAAAATCATTTTTCATAAGTTCTCCGACAGCCTCTGCCTGATCGTATCCGACCTCAAAGGCAAGCATACCGCCGCCGTTTAACAGCTTCGGCGCAATAGCGCATATCCGTCTGTAAAACACAAGTCCGTCACTACCGCCGTCAAGCGCACGATGCGGTTCATAGCATCGCACATTAACGTCAAGCGTTGGTATAACGTCCGATTCTATATAAGGCGGATTTGAAACAATTATATCGTACTTTCCATCCGGCATATCGTTTAAAATATCACACTGCGTAAATTTTGCGCAAACACCGTTATAATCTGCGTTTTTTCTTGCTGTATCGAGTGATTTATCGCTTATGTCAAGAAGCTCCGCATTACATTTTATAAAATGCGCAATGCTTATGCCTACCGCTCCGGAGCCTGTTCCGATATCCAAAAGAGAATATGTTTTTTTATCGTCCGCAAAAGAAATTACGCTTTCGACAAGCGTTTCGGTATCGGGTCTCGGTATTAAAACGCTTTCATCGACAAAAAACTTAAGCGACATAAACTCGGTAAATCCGACAGCATACTGAAGCGGATAGCCGCCGAGTATTCTTTTTGCGTCATTTATAATTTCCGCCGCTTTTTCATCGCTTATCTCGTTTTTTCCGCCGAGAGCATATTCGGTTTGCGTTATATCGAGCTTACCGGATATAAGCAGATATGTATCACGCTCGCCAAGATAAATCCCAACCTGCTTTTTTAAATCATTTATCACCATTTGTCGTCGTTTTTATCCTCCGGAATAACACATTTAATTGAGGCAATCGCAACCTCAAGCTGACTTTCATCAGGCTCACGTGTTGTTATTTTCTGAAGCCAAAGTCCCGGCTTTGTAAGCGTACACACAACCTTATTTCTGCTTCGCCCGGCAAGCTTTATCACCTCGTACGACAATCCGGCAACTATAGGCAAAAGTGCAAGACGCATGAGAAGTCTTAAAACAATTCCCGTTCTCGGCAAACACGAAAACAAAATAATGCTTATAATCATAACAAAGAGCAAAAAGCTTGTACCGCATCTCGGATGAAGTCTTGTATATTTTTTTGCATTTTCGGGGGTCAGTTCATCGCCCGCTTCATAGCACGCAATTGTTTTATGCTCGGCACCGTGATATTCAAACACACGTTTTATATCGTTCATCTGCGATACAAGCACCATGTACGCAAGAAAAATTACCATTCTTACAACGCCCTCTACAATCCCCGTAAATGCCTGTGTTTTAGCCGAAAACAGAGCCTCAAGTCCGTGTGTTATGACGGTCGGCAAAAGAATAAACAGACCTACGCTCATTATAAGCGACACAAAAATAGAAAAATATATTACAATATCCTTTACTTTATCTCCGAATTTATCATCAAGCCATTTTTCAAATCTGCTTTCCTTTTCGTCCTCATCGCCTTCAATATCGACAAACTCCGCCGAAAACATAAGCGCCTTAATTCCTATAACCATACTCTCGAAAAAGCTTACGCATCCGCGCACTATCGGAAGTTTTGCAAATTTGCTTTTCTTCTTTGTACCGTTTTCATCAATCTTTACCGTAATCTCACCGTCCGGCTTTCTAACGGCAACGGCTGTTTTAAACGGGCCTCTCATCATAACGCCCTCCATAACGGCCTGACCGCCGATTGACGTTATATGCTCTTTTTTTTCACTCATAATTTAAACTCCTCAATCAATGTTTTCTTAAAATAGGCGATATTTTCTTAACATAATAGCCTATAACCATAGACAATAATAAATCATATGCAATAAATGCACCGGCACACAGAAAAACGTTAAACACGTCAACTCCGAGTTTTTTTGAAATAAAGCTTATCACAAAAGAAATGCCGAAAAAGTACATAACCTTTAAAATCCATTCCCAAGCAATATTAAGCCTCGTTTCAAGAAGCGATTTAACTGACGGATAATAGCAGAGCGCAAGACTGAAGAAAATGGAAACAACTCCGCCGAGCCCCTGTTTCGGCAACAGTAAAAAGGCTATTATTCCGCTTGATATTCCGCACACAAGCGCAATTTTTCTGCTTCTGCACTCCGCGCACGCAAATGCCGGCATACACGACGCCACAAATGCAAAAGCAAGCTTCCCCGTCGGCATTATGCACGCAAGGTACAAAAATATTATCGAAACGGCACTGTAAATTCCTCCGAGTGCAACGTCATGCGTTTTATTCATTATCTTCTCCATTTCTCCGCATCAGCAGCACGGAATTAAATCTCCGCCCATACATTCACAGCAGCAATCCGCACACAAAAGATTCGAGCAAACACTGCACGGGTCACATCCGCATCCGCCAACCGACGTATTCCAGTCCCTGTACATATCGTTTCTCCGAGTAACGTTATTAAGAGCGGACACGTACTCAAGATTATTAGGCTCCATATTAACGGCGGTTCTAAGATAATTTATTCCCGAATCGTACATACCTCTGCCGAGCCTTGAAAGTCCCATAAGATAGTTCCACTCCGCCGTATGCGCAAGCGTTGACAGTTTCTGCTCCGCCTCAAGATATCTTCTCGCATTTATAAGCATACGCACCTTTTGAAATTCACCGCCGCCCGAGTAATTATTACCCGAATACCCCGATGAGCCGCCGCTGTACTGAGTGCGCTTTTGCTGAGTAATCATATCATACGCCTTGTTTATTTCCTTTAACTTCTCCGCCGCCAGGTCAGCAAGCGGATTGTTTACATATTTATCGGGATGATACTTTTTAACAAGCTCCTTATACGCTTTTTTTATTGTTTCTTCATCTGCGTTTTCGCTCACGCCGAGAACCTCATATGGATTCAAACAGAACACTCCTTTAGTTTTTCTATTATCATATCCTGCCTCATAGGAAGCGAGATATAAAGTATATTTTCAATTATTTCCTTGTTTCTGTAAAGCTTCATAAGCTCATATGCTGATGCGGCATTTTCAAGTGTAAACGTAAGCGGCACCTTTGAGTTTTCCGCCGTATTTAAAATATACTGTTTTATGTCGCCACCCTTAAAAGCCGCAAGATACGGATTGAAGCTTTTCTTTTTAAAATCCTTTCCCATATCGGAAATTGCGTCGATAACATAAATCCATCTGCCTATATTATAACCGAGCCAGGCGGCTTGTCTTTTATTTTCGCCGACAAAATCGGGAGAAAAAAGCTCCTCCGTAATTTTCGCAAAGCAATCGGCACATAAATCTGTATCGGCGCTGTTTTTTTCCTCAAGCTCCGACAAATCGGATAAATGCCGCTTTATACTCTCCGCCAAATTGGGATGACGTCCGCACGCTTTTTTGTATGCGGTATAAAATGACGCCATACCGAACAAGGCACGTATGCTTTTTTCATCATGCCAATCGTCCGCAAGCTTAAGATAAAACAAAATAACCGACACATCTGCCGCATAATCAACGGCATCGTCGTTAATAACAGATGTTCTTTTCGTGACGGGGTGTGCAATACAAGGCGCCTTTTTATATTCGGATTTTTTTTCGGCTGCGGAAGAAAGCACAATTGCAAGAAATGTCATATCATAGCTTAGTCCAAACCGTGAAATCTGACTGCATCTTCTGCCCAGCGCTCTGCATAAACCGCAATAATACGCTTTAAACTCCTTATATTCACGAACCTTTAGCTCGTCCGAATAAACATTTACATAGCCGAACATTTTACCACCCGTCAATTTGTCATTTATACTAAGTATATAACGTATTGCGTAAAATTTCAACATATTTATATTAAAATTTAAATTATGTTTACATTTATACGCATATTTTTCGGATTCGTCAGCATAATAAGCATAGAAAAGAGGTACGGCTTTATGGATATGAACAAAAAAGAATATAAGGAATACGTAGACTTTATTTCAAAAAAATCACCCGTTTTAAAAAACTGTGTTATGGCATTTTTATTCGGCGGTGCAATATGCACGGCAGGTCAGGCAATTTTGAATATGTACAAAAGCTTTTCCATGTCTCCCGACAGTGCGTCCGCCGCAACGTCGATAACACTTGTTTTTCTCGGCGCACTTCTTACCGGTCTTAATATTTATCCAAAAATGGCAAAATACGCCGGAGCCGGCACAATTGTTCCGATAACCGGGTTTGCAAACTCCGTTGTGTCACCTGCTCTCGAATCGCAAAACGAGGGACTTATCCTCGGAGTCGGCGCAAAAATATTTACAATTTCCGGGCCGGTTATACTCTACGGCTGTATTTCATCGGTAATATGCGGTATTGTTTATTATGCTTTGAGCCTTGTTTAATGTCATATTTTATTATACGCACGAATAAAATAATATACGGGAAAACAAAAATATTTAAGAAACGGACGTGACTGAAAAATGTATGATTATGAAACACTGAAAAAACAAATAAACGAGCTTAACACCGTTGCAACCGAAATTTTTAGTATAGGGAAAAGCGTAATGGGACGTGATATTTTCTGTCTTAAAACGGGCAGAGGCGAAAAAAAGCTTTTGCTCACGGGTGCACATCACGGTCTTGAATATATAACATCTATGTTTCTTATGCGTTTTTTGGACGAATATGACGCCTGCGCAATTGAAAACCGCACCATGTTCGGAGAAAATATCCGCACGTTTTTTTCCGGTGTAACCTTATATATTATTCCCATGATTAATCCGGACGGGGTTGACATTGCGGTAAACGGCCTTGATATAACAAACAAATATCATCGTGAACTGATAAGCGCGGCGGGAATACATAGCTTCAGGCACGTGTGGCAGGCAAATGCACACGGTGTTGACTTAAATCACAATTATAATGCGCTTTGGCAAAACATCATAAAAAAGCCCTCACCATCGCTGTACGGCGGAAAGATGTTTGAAAGCGAGCCGGAAACCGCGGCGGTATGCGAGTTTTTAAGAAGTGAAAAAGTCGATATGCTCGTTTGCTTTCATTCGCAGGGTGAAGAAATATATTACAGCTTTGACAATTCCGAGCCGCCGCAAAGTTATGCCATAGCAAGCCGCATGGCATCAGCGGGAGGATATACCGTTTCAAAGCCGACAGGAACGGCATCATACGGCGGCTGTAAGGATTGGTTTATAAAGGAATTCGGAAAGGCAGGATTTACCGTGGAGCTTGGACGCGGCAAAAACCCCTTGCCCGAAAGCGATTTAAACGAAATTTACCCTTGCGGCGCAAAAATCATTTTGTCATGTATGCGTGATTTGCAAAAATAAATGCTTTTATTCTTATCCGCATTTTGCAGTATCAAATAAATCGAGTAGGGCGAATTTAATCGTCCTCTCGCACCAGCGTACATGCCGTTCGGCATACGGCGGTTCAATTCATATTTGAAGTATGTACTTTTAGATAGTGGTCTGTTAGTGATAGCAGACCTTCTTTCTTTAATCTGTCATTATCAATAGCAAATTTAATTTTACCGCAGAATAAAACTGATTTCCGTACAAGAAAAGCAATTCCATAGCCGCTACCGAATGTAAATGCACCTATTTCGAAAAAATCCAAAAATAGGGACAGTTTTTTGTCATTCTTTTAAATCGACTAACAGATAAAACATAAACCTTTGTGCTATTCTAATCAACCCTCAGCATTCGGTATCCGATACCTATATG
>CAKSPW010000011.1 GCA_934486495.1 uncultured Clostridia bacterium | reverse complement strand
GCTATAGACAGGGCAATGAAATTTGACAAATGCGTAACCCCCGGCACATACGAATTGGCTGTCGGTGCGGCAAATGCACATATAAGCGGTATTTATGATAAAAAGTATTTTACAGTTAAGGGCGCTGACTTAAAACAGCCGCAATTTAGTGTAAGCTCTATTGAAGAGGGTCAGAGAGTTAGAATTACTAGTCCTGACGGCGGATATGTCCGTTACAATCTCAACGGTGGTTACGGCGGCGAAGGCAGCAGCATTACAAGGGATTTAACCACCCCGGGTACATACAATTTTTATGCATGGGAAACAAAGAGCGGATATAACGACAGTCCGGCAATTACAAGGAGCATTTCCGTTCAAAAGGTAGGAACACCGTCAATCAGCGATGTAAAGTACGGAGCAAACAGCGCATGGGTAACAATTTCGGGTGACGGAGATATTCATTATACAATGAACGGCTCTAATCCGAGCAAAAACAGTAGCTCATACAACGGAACAATTTATTTGTATGACAGTACAACTATCAAGGCAATGGCAAGCAGATACGGACAAGTGAACAGTGATGTTGCATCTAAGTATTTAAGTGTTGCTGCGCCGGATACCCCGACCGGATTAAAACTTTACAATACAAAGCAGAAAATCGCTCAGGGTAAAACGGCTACCGTTCGTTGGAATGCAATGGACAGAGCGACCGGATATGAAGCAAGACTTTATTTGAACGGCGAACAGGTCGGCAGAGCTTATGAAACAAACGGAACAACGGCGGCATTCAAGCTTTCCGATGTCGGAACATATACCATCAAGGTTAAAGCAAAGAATTTTAAAGGTTCAAGTGCGGAATGTGACGGCATAACGGTTGAATCAATGGCGCCTGTTACAGTAAAGTTTGTTGATAGAATTCTCCGTGAAGGTAAGGTTACGGATGATGTAGTCAATCAGATTCAACAAAATGTTCGTAATCACGGTGAGGATACAGAAATTGAAGGAAATGTTATTTCCGTTCAAAAGATTGATTATGATACAAAGCCGAATCTTCCTGCATGGGAGGATAAAAAAGGTTTCAGCAGACAGTACTTCGACGGCGCGGCATATACCAATATATTAGAAGATACAACAGTATATGCATATTACAGCGTCAGAAGTTATAATGTATCATTCTGGAATTTCTGGACAGATGATTCAACGCATAACAGTCAGCTTGGTTCAACGCAAAATATTATGTATTCCTACAGTGCGGAAGCACCAACAGACTTTGATATGCCTACAGGTTATACTCTTGCCGGCTGGAATGTTGATACAAAAGTCAGCGACGGATATGATTTTACATTTGTAGATGGAAACATTAAGCTTTCTACGGTATATGCCTGGGAGAATAAAGACTTGCCCGTCGTGCTTGAAGTTTTGGGTGCAAAACGAGGTAACACCTGTCAGTCATACGACATTACGCTGAGATATATCAACAATAACCTGACAGATACACAAGCGAGACTTATTGTGAGCTTGTACACAGCAGACGGAAGAATGGTATATACCACAACAGAAGATATTGATTTAATGAAACGAGACCCCGGAAAGTATTATACAGAAAACATTCAAGCGACATATATTGATAAAGTTTCAAAGATTACCGCTGTTATGGTACAAGTGAAAAACGATTTAACCGGCGGTGCTGTTTCGAAAATGGTTGAAACAACAAATATTGAAACACCTAATGACGGTACATACTGGGAAAAGTGGTCGGACTGGAGCACAACACAGCCATCAGAACAGCCGGCTTATAAAAATGATGTAAAAGGCAATGCAAGGGAGATACAACAAAAAACACAGTATCGCTACAGAAATAAAGCATATACTCAATCAGGTTCAAGCAGTCTTTGGGGATGGAATTGGTATGATACCAAAAGAACTTCTTGGGGTTCAACCGTTGGACCTGTATATTACGATCCGAGCAATGGAGCAAGAAATGTATGGAGCGAGGAATATGTAACTTCATCAAATTATAAAACAGTATACCATTATTACAGATATGCTTATAACAGACTCGGCGGTTATGGCGCAGCTACTGCAAAATATCCGAATTTTTACACATACGATTTTGATTATGAACTGCCAAGACAAGACGGCAAAACTTATACCTATACGTATAATTATGGCAGTGACTGGAATAGTGTTTGGAGATGTGACTATCCATATATAGGCGGAGCATATACAACACGGCAATGGGTATCGGATAATAACGGAACACGGTGGTACTACCAGGAACCGGTTTATACATACTATTACTGGAAGTGGAATGATTGGGCGGCATGGAGCGACAGTCCTGTTTCAGGCGATGAAACCGAGACACGAACTGTATATAGTTACAGAGATAACCACAGTTATTATCCCGGTTACGATCCGAGCAGAGACAGTTCGTTGGAAGAAACTACAAAAGAAAAATATGAATTGTCAGGCAACATTGCAGGGCTTAGCAAGGATTACAACGGAAAACTTGCAACAGTGCTTGTTTACAAAAAGACGAACACAGACCCAACACAAGAACAGCTTGAATATGTAGACCAGATTACTCTTGGGGAAAATAATTCGTATTCGTTTACTGTTAATCCGAAAGAGGAACTCAGTTACGATAATACGGGCGATTTTGTTGTAACACTTTCGATTGAAGGTTGTGATAGGCTGGCGAATGTTGATGTGATAAAAGCACCTGCTCCGCAATGCACGGTTACATTCCAGAATGATGATGGCAGCGTTTTAAAAGATGCCGATGGTAATGAACTAAAAATCGCTGTAGATAAAGGCGGAAGCATAGACGCATATGATGTTCCTATTCCGCATAAAGACGGTTATCGCTTTGTAAAATGGGATACATCGCTTGTGAATATTGATTCGGATATGACAGTTTCCCCGTTGTTTGAGCGTGAAACCTATAATGTTGTGTTTGTGGATTATGAAAATCAAACCGCAGATATGGTTGAGGTTAAATATGGCGATCCGATCGTTCTTCCTGAAGTTGAACCGATTGAAGGTAAAGAGTTTATCGGTTGGGATGCTGAGTGTTATAAGTATGCAACAGAAGGCAACATTGATACCGATATATTCAACATCAAAGAAGAAACACCGTACTATTTGCTGACAGACGGGTCATATATACTGACAACCGAATACGATTCAGCGAAGCATAATATCGTTGACGAAACCGAGTATTATAAGTATTTCAGCGAAAAGAATACAACGATAACGGAAAGCAAGATTGTTTCGGCAAAATGGAAATCACTTGAATATACGGTTAAGTTCTGTGACTTTGACGGTAATGTTGTTGCAGGAGATTTGGGAGAGCAAAAAGTGAAATACGGCGAGTCAGCACAGCCTCCGGCATCTCTTGAAAAGGACGGCGTAATGTGTCCGTGGGATTTAACCGGCGGTGAGTGGTGGAATGTTAAACAGGATATGACGATTACCCCGTATGTTCCGCAAACCGTTCAGGTTGACGCACCGACTATTTCCGCACCGACAACAGATGCTTACGGTGAATATAAAGCAGAGCTTGAAACCTCGGCAGAGGATTCAAAAATTTACTACACTCTTGATTGCGGTATTACCGAAAGTGACATCAGAAAATTTGTTGAAATGCAGAAAGCGGTAGAGAATGATGATTCGGGAGAAAGTGAAACAGCGGAAACAGGTTCTGTTTCTCTGATGAGTGCTGATACAGAAACAACAACCGAAGAACCGACAGAAGTTGACGGCAGTGATGAGTACAACGAAAATGTCATCGACTATATTGAGGAATATACCGAACCGATTTCACTTTATGCCGGTAATGTCGTATATGCCTTTACGGTTGATAAAGACGGTAACATCAGTACGATTTCGGTATTCCAGTATGATTATAATGCAGATGATGATATGCTTGGAGATGCATCAAATGAGTATGTACCTGACAGTGATGTCCCGCAGATAACAATGGCAACAATCAATGCAAAGCCTGGCGAAACGGTTACTGTTCCGGTCAAAATCAAGAATAATATGGGTATTACCAATCTTTCTATGATACTCGGCTATGATGCGGATGATTTAACGCTTGACAGCGCAGAAAACGGCGATGTGTTTGCAGACAGTGAGTTTGCATCTGATATTCGTGATGACGGAAGCTGTAAATTTACATGGAAAACAGCATCCGACAATTCAAACGACGGAACGCTTATGAATTTGACATTTACGGTTAAGGATACAGCAGATCAATCGAAGTATATGCTTGATTTAAGAGTCGATTATTCCGGAGATGAAAATGACGAGGAATGGTATTTTGTAACTGTTCCGGGGGCGCTTACCGGAGAAGAAAAGATTGACGGCACCTTGGGTGATGTAAACGGAGACGGCGATATCGATTTTGCGGATGCAATTCTGACGCTCAAATACGACGCAGGCTTGAAAGAGCTGGAAGAAAATCAATTACTGCTCGGTGATGTAAACGGAGACGGCGATGTTGATTTTTCAGATGCAATTTTGATTATCAAATACGATGCCGGATTGATTTCGGAGTTTAAAAAATAATGAATCTAAAATGTGCATATGCGTACCGATACGTGCGCATATGCGCAGAAAAATGAGGTGAACAAATTGAAAAAAAGATTATACTCGGCATTAATTGTGCTGACGATGTTGTTGTCTTTGTTACCGGTGAATATAGTTTTTGCGGAAACGATTGCTTCGGGAAGCTGTGGGGATAATGCAGCGTGGACATTGGATAGCGAGGGTACGCTTACTATAGGTGGCAGTGGTAAGATGCAAGATTATGGAAATGGATCTCCACCATGGACTGCATATGAATATAGGAATAAAATTTTAAACATTATTATTAGCGAAAAAATAACAAGCTTAAGTTCTTGGTGCTTTAGCAAACTTAATAATGTAAAAGAAATAATCATTCCTGATTCCATTGTACAAATAGGAGAATATGCGTTTTCTAATTGTGAAAATATAGAAAAAATAAGGATTTCTGAAAACATAAAAGAAATACCCAACAGAGCTTTTTATGGGTGTAAAAATCTTAAATATATTAATATTCCAGAAGGTGTTACTGATATTAAATCAGGAGCTTTTATGAATTGCGAAGCTTTAGAAACAATATTTATTCCTAAAAATGTCGACTTATGGGAAGGCGTCTTTATTAATTGCTATGCTCTAAAATCAATAAATGTTTCGTCAGATAATCCTCGCTATAGGGATATTGATGGGGTATTGGCAAATGGTAGTAGGTTGTATTGCTATCCAAATAAAAAATCGGATGTATATATTATTCCGAATAGTATAACGGAAATCGAATATGCAGCTTTTTGGGGATGTAATAATTTGAAAAAACTCTACATTCCCAAGACAGTTACAGCTTTTCGAAATACTTCTGTGTTTGTAGGCTGTAGCAATCTAACCATTTACTATGAGGGGAATGATGAAGAATGGTCTAATTTATCAAAAAGTACAAGTTTGAACGGTATTAATGTAATTACCAATTGTGGTGAAAGCCAAATAGAGAGTATTGAACTTTCAAAAAATGAATTAACAATATACAATGGATATGAACAATTGTTGACAGCCTCAATTAAACCACAGTCTGCGGAATTCAAAAAAATTAAATGGGTATCCGATGATGAACGTATTGCAACTGTAGATAGTACTGGTCTTGTAAAAGGGGTTGCAGAGGGGACAACCGTTATTATAGCAGAAGACGAAAATGACATCTGCATGGATGCATGCGTTGTTACAGTTGTTGAGCCTATTCACGTGCAAAGTATATCCCTAAGCAAAACAGCATTGAGTATTGTGCAAGGCAAATCAGAAACTATTACTGCAACGATACTTCCGCAAGATGCAACTAATAAAGAAATAATATGGTTATCTGATAATGAAAATATTGCAAAAGTGGAAAATGGTGTGATAACAGCAATTTCGCCCGGCACAACTAATATCAAAGCAATTAGTTTAGATAATGAAATGACGGCTATTTGTGTAGTATCAGTAGAACAGTTATACCCATTAGCTGGAATTAAATTTGATAAAACCAAGTTAAATCTTGATGCGGGTGCATCTGAAACAATAAATGTAATCTATACGCCGGAAAACGCAACAAATAAAAAATTAAAATGGACTTCGAGCAAACCTGCCGTAGCAATTGTTGAAGATGGTATAGTGAAGGGAATAGCTGCAGGGACAGCAATAATAGTAGCTACTTCTGATGACGGGGGTTATAAAGCTACCTGCGTTGTTACAGTAGTTCAACCTGTAAAAGTCAAGAGCGTTTCGCTGAACAGGAACAGCATTGACATCATATCAGGGGAAACAGAAACTTTAATAGCAGAGATATCTCCGGGTAATGCAACAAATAAAAATTTAATATGGTCATCTGATGATAACAATATTGCAAGTGTAGAAAATGGAATAATTACAGCAAAACGCGTAGGTACAACTAAAATTAAAGTAATTACAGAAGATGGTCAATATAGTTCAGAGTGTTCTGTTAATGTTCTTCCGGTGCCTGTTACCGGGGTAAGTCTTGACAAATCGGAAGTTTCTCTCAAAATTGGATCAAGCGAAAAACTCACAGCAACAGTTATCCCCGAAACAGCAGAAAATAAAAATGTAAAATGGTCGTCTGACGACAATGATGTTGTGTCTGTTGACGAAAACGGCAATGTCACAGCAAAATCAATCGGAACTGCTATTGTTACCGCAACTACGGAGGTGGGCGGATTTACTGCCCAATGTACTGTTACGGTGTTGCCAATAGCTGTCAGCGATATAACGCTTGATAAAACAGAACTTTCAATTGCGGAGGGAACGTCAGTCAAGATTAATGCTTCTGTATTCCCTGAAAATGCAACAGATAAGACCGTTTTATGGTCATCAAACAATGAAAATGTTGCAACAGTTGAGAATGGAACAATAACGGCCGTATCGCAAGGAACGGCAGTCATTGTAGCAAAAACAAAAGACGGCAGTCACACTGCATACTGCGCCGTTACGGTAACAGCGGCAAATGTACCGGTAAAAAGCATCAGCTTAAATCAAAGCACATTGACCATAGTTGAAGGATATACAGACACACTGACCGCAACAATCTCGCCGAGCAATGCAACAAACAAAACGATTACATGGTCTACAAATAACAGCAAAGTGGCAACGGTTGAAAATGGAACAGTTCAGGCAATTGCGCCGGGAACAGCGGTCATTATTGCTACGGCTGAGGACGGCGGTCGAATTGCAACATGCATTGTAAATGTGATATCGTCCATGCAGGATTCAGTCTCCAAACCGATTGCAAGTATCTTAAGCGGTGCGGTTAAGGAAGGGGCTAATGTGTTGCTTTTATGTGCAACACGCGGCGCTCAGATTCATTATACAACAGACGGATCGGCACCGACAAAGGACAGTCCGTTATACACTGAACCGATACAGATAAATTCTGCTGTAAAAATAAAAGCAATAGCACTTAAGAATGGTATGCTTGACAGTGAAGTTGCATCATTCTCATATACAATAGCAGATCCTGATATACCATATGTGAGTGTTCAGACAAATTTAACCGGAAACAAAGGTGATATTACAACTGTTTCGGTTAATATATCGGAAAACTCCGGTTCCGCCGGCGGAAGCTTTAATCTTGTGTATGACAATACTGCTGTTGAGCTTATGTCGGTCGAAAACGGTTCCTATATAAGCAAAGCGAATCCGATTGTCAATGACACATATGCTGCTAACAAGGTAAGAACTGTTTGGGCAGGTTCTAAAAAGCTTGACGGCGGCGGAGAAATCTTAACTGCGCAGTTTAGAATTTTAGACGACACTAACAAGGATACTGCTTATTTCAGTCTTGAAAAACTAAAAATAGCGGATGATAATGCGTTGAAAATGAAATGTGTGCAAAGCGATGGAGTTTTGGCGCTTATGACCGCCGAAAGTGCAGCTCCGGATAAAGAATTTGTCACCGAACCCACATTTGGAACAGATAACAAAACTGTTTCTGTTGTTGTAACTTCCAACGAAGATTATACCGGAAAAATGTATGTGGCAGTATATGATACAAATAACAAGCTCATTCAATTAAAATGTACGGATGTAAAAAATAATGAAGTTCCGTATGACATTGTTTTTGATAAAGAAATAGTGCCCGGACAGTGTGTTAAAGTGTTTATTTGGAACGAGGTGATGTGTCCGTTATCCGATGTAAAAATGCTGTATAAATAATTACATTGTTTTATATGAAAGGAATTACAATGAAAAAAATATTGATACTGTTGTCGGTAATAATGCTGATAACCTGTTCATCTGCTTTTGCAGATGAACAGGCAGCAATATTGCCATTACAATCTTCAATGGATACATCCGGAAATTTAGTCGTTACAGTAAACATAAGTGATAACTCAAATTCATGTGGCGGTAGCTTTAATTTAATTTATGACAGCACAAAATTGAAAATTACGTCTTACAAGCAATCCGAATTGCTATCACCATATTCATATTTTGTAAATCTTACATACAAAAATGACACAGCTCGTTTTTCGTGGGCAGGGACAGAGAATTTGACAAAAGGCGGAGAACTGTTTGCTGTATCATTTATACCGATTGAAAACAGTAATTTTGAAACGAATATCGTGATAGATACTCCCAAGCTTGCAGATAGTAATGGAAATAAAATTAGTGTTACGAGTGATAACTGCAAGATTACATACAAACCGAGCAATTCGTCAAATTATCGAAACTCCGGAAACATGGGAAAAAGCAGCAATTCTAAAAATGCGAATGATGAAAAGAAAATAGAAGCAAAACCAAATATTTTTTCGGATGTAAACGAAACAGACTGGTTTTATGATTTTGTAATGTCAGCCTATGAATCGGGTCTTATGCAGGGAATGTCGGAAAACAGCTTTGAACCGAGTAGTAAGCTTACCCGCGCGATGTTTATAACGGTTATGCACAGAATAAGCGATATACCTAAAGTGAAAGGGCAATCTGTTTTTGTGGATGTTGATGACAGTGCGTGGTATGCGGACGCTGTAGCGTGGGGATATGAAAATAAAATTATCAGCGGTATATCCGAAACAGAGTTTGCTCCGAATGATTATATAACCCGTGAACAGATAGCAACAATGTTATATCGGTATGCGAAATATAAAGACGTAAATGTTGATAATATCACAAATGCAGCAGGTATGTTGCCCTATCCGGATGCAGTACAAATCTCTGATTGGGCAATCAATGCAATGCGTTATTGTATTTCGAAAAAGATTATAACTGGTGACGATACTGGTAATATTTTTCCACAAAACTACGCTTCACGTGCGGAAATGGCAGCAATTATAGTAAGATTTATACAAGAATAAGTATGTCTGCACATTCAATAAAAATCTGCATTTTTCTATAATGCAGATTTTTATTTAGCTCTTGTCTCGGTATAGCATAAGCTATTTTGAAACTCAATAAAATAAGTATTACCCATGAGACTCTTGACAACAGCTATGAGCTTTGCCGGTAGTATAGCAAGGTACAGATTATCTCTCCACATTTGAAGAATATATGAAAGTGGAGAAATATACATTGATATAATGAATATAATTATTTAATTCATTTTGAACTGTTTTTTTGAATAAACTATGTTCTCAAAAACAATTTCTTCTGCGGTGTGTTTTATTTGCTCCATAGCAGAAATCCAAGCAAGTTGGTCATTGGCTTTGAGTTCTTCGGTGATACCTCTTTTAGCAATCAATTCTTTAATCAACCTGTCAACCATTTCTTTTGCAGATGTGTCAATTTCTGAAAGATATGCAAGCCAAGTTCCGTCAAGCATCTTTGTAGTATAAAAACAAGGTCTGTCCTCTTTGATGAATTTTGCGTGCATCCTGCCATATTTCCCGATGCTGTAAATCTTGTTATCTGGAACAGTAAGGTTTGTAATGTAATAATCACCATTTCTCACATACTCAATTCTGTTTTCAGTAAATCTTTCTTTCATAGCGTAATCGCCCTCCTTCAAATTTGGTATCTTCATTTTATCAGAAAGCATTTACTTTGACGAATGTGCGAACAAAAAATTAAAGCTGAAAACCCATTTTACTGAGTCTTCAACTTTAACTTTTGCCTTTGCTATGCCATTTCAGCTATTTTTAAATATTTTTCAAAATTACTTCCTTATCTGGCTGTTGCCTTTTAAACAGCCCCTTTTTTGAAACATAAAAAAAATCTTATAAACACTTAAGTTATAAGTGCTTATAAGATTTTGACTGGTGCCGATGGTGGGGGTCGAACCCACACGGTATCGCTACCACGGGATTTTGAGTCCCGCGCGTCTGCCAATTCCACCACATCGGCATAATTGCTGTCCGACGACAACATATTAATTATAACATACATTTAATTTGTAGTCAATATGAAATTTGCACAAATTGTAGCTTTTTTAATCATCATTTTTCACATATATTTATATTTTATAAACAAATCATTTTAAAGTTATGATAAAGCTGTATATAAATAAATTATTTTGTTGACAACGGGGCGAAAAAGTGATAGAATAGTAATTATAATTAGGTGTACTGCCGCATATTGCGGTAAAAACCGATTTATTGATTAAGCCGAATACGGCGGAATAGGTGATTAAAATGGCAATCAGAGAAATAAGGGAAATCGGAGATCCGATTTTGAGAAAAACAAGTAAGGAAGTTAAAAATTTCGATAAAAAGCTGCACATATTACTCGACGATATGCATGACACTCTTTTAGATAACGACGGCGTCGGACTTGCCGGACCTCAGGTTGGGATTTTAAAGAGAGTTTTTATTGTTGATTTTGAAGGTGAGAAAATTGAAGCGGTAAATCCGCAGATAATAAGCCAAAGCGGTGAACAGACCGCGACTGAGGGATGCTTGAGTATTCCCGGTGAATGGTATGAGGTTACTCGTCCGAACCAAGTTACGCTCAAAGCGTATGACAGAGACGGCAACGAGTTTACAAAAACGGCGGAGGGCTTGGTTGCCAGAGCGTTTTGCCATGAATACGACCATTTGGACGGTGTTTTGTTTATAGACAGGGTATCTCCGGAGGAAAAACAGATAAATTTTGAGAATGAGGTAGCGGAATAATGCGTATACTGTTTATGGGTACGCCGGATTTTGCGGCGGAAAGCTTAAAGGCGCTTTTAAAAAGCGAGCATGAAACAGTCGGCGTTGTAACAAACCCCGACAAGCCGAAAGGCAGAGGTCACAAAATGGCGCAGTCGCCCGTAAAGGAGCTTGCGCTTGAAAATAATATACCGGTTTTTCAGCCTGTCAGCTTAAGACACGGCGAGCTTGCGCAAACGCTTGAGGAGCTCAAGCCTGATATAATATGCGTTGCGGCATACGGGAAGCTTTTACCGAAGGAAGTGCTTGATTTCCCAAAATACGGCTGTGTGAACGTTCACGGCTCGCTTCTTCCGAAATACAGAGGTGCCGCGCCTATTCAGTGGGCGGTTATAAACGGTGAGAAATATACCGGAATAACTACCATGCTTATGGGCGAGGGGCTTGATACGGGAGATATGCTTTTAAAGGAGCAGACTCGGATAGGAGAAAACGAAACGGCATCGGAGCTTTTTGACAGACTTGCCGTAATCGGCGGAGAACTGCTTATTAAAACGCTGTCGCTTCTTGAAAAGGGAGAAATAACACCTGTGGCGCAAGATAATTCCGAGGCGACTTATGTGCCTATTATAAAGAAGGAAATGGCGCAAATAGACTGGAGTATGACAAGCGACAAGCTGTGCAGCTTTATTCGGGGAATGAATTCATGGCCTATGGCATATACAAATTGTGCGGACAGCGTTGTTAAAATAATTTCTGCGTCAAGGGCGGACGGACACGGTGAACCCGGCGAGGTGCTCGGGATTGTTAAAAACGAGGGACTTGAGGTTGCCTGCAAAGACGGAAGTATAATAATACACGAGCTTCAGTTTGCCGGCAGCAGAAGAATGCGTGCGGAGGACTATATGAGAGGTCATAATGTTCCGAGCGCATTCGGAAGATAACTTATCAAAAAGGAAGTGTTATTATGCCTTTTTTATATGGTGATTCAACTTATATACTTGTAGTATTTGCGTTTTTGCTTACGCTTTTTGCATCGTTCGGTGTGAAAAGCACATTCAAAAAATATTCGGATGTGATAAATGCAAGAGGGTATACGGCTGCCGACGCCGCAAGACGTATTCTTGATGCGAACGGCTTGAGAAACATACAAATAGAGCACGTGTCGGGCGAGTTGACCGACCATTTTGACCCGAGAACAAATGTTGTAAGGCTTTCGGACGCTACTTTTTATTCAAATTCCGTTGCGGCGATAGGTGTTGCGGCTCATGAATGCGGACACGCAATCCAGCACGCTGTCGGATATGTGCCGATTAAAGTGAGAAACAGTATTGTACCGGTTGTAAATATCGGAAATGCGCTTTCGATGCCTTTGTTTATTCTCGGTCTTGTTTTGGGCAGATATAATCTTGCAATCGCCGGAGTAATTTTGTTTTCGCTTGTTTTGGTATTTCAGCTTGTAACTCTCCCGGTTGAGTTTAACGCAAGCAGCCGTGCGCTTAAAATTCTCGATACTTCCGATATGCTCGGCAGAGATGAACTGAAGGGTGCGAGAAAGGTGCTGACTGCGGCGGCTATGACATATGTTGCCGGGGTTGCTGCAACCGCGCTTCAGCTTTTAAGACTGCTTTTGATTGCCAACAGCAGAAGAAGGGATTAAGAAAGGGTCAAAGATGAAAAATGCCAGGGAAGCCGCATTGGAAATTTTGCTTGCGGTTGATTTTAAAGGCGCATATTCAAATCTTGCACTTAAGGACGGCCTTAACGGTTTGTCGGGAGTTGACAAGGGATTTGCGACAAAGCTTGTGTACGGGTGTATTTCGATGAGGCTTACACTCGATTATATAATTTCCGCTTTTTCAAAAACGAAGCTTAAAAAGCTCTCGCATAGCGTGCATGAGATACTGCGAATGGGTATTTATCAAATCTATTTTATGGACAGAATTCCCGACAGTGCCGCAGTAAACGAATCGGTTAAGCTTGCCGCAAAGTATGCCGCCGTATCAAGAGGGTTTGTAAACGGAGTTTTGAGAAGCGCCGTAAGAGGTAAAGATGCAATTTCTTATCCGACCGATAAGACGGAGTATTTATCGGTTAAGTATTCGTTCCCGAAAGAGCTTTGCATGAAGTTTGAAGATATTTTCGGATTTGAACGTACGGAAAGCCTGCTTGGTGCATTCTTAACCGACCCGGAGACTGTTATAAGAGTAAATAGGCTCAAAACCGACAAAGATGAGCTTAAAAAGCTGTTGTTATCGGGCGCGACTTCTGTGTCGGAGATAGATGAAATGCCCGATGCGCTTTCGGTATCGGGACTTGATATCGGAGGTTCGGAGGAATATAAAAGAGGATTTTTTACTGTTCAGGATACAGCTGCACAACTTGCCTGTCTTGTTTTGTCGCCGAACGGCGGAGATACTGTATTTGATATGTGCGCCGCTCCGGGAGGAAAGACTACATATCTTGCGGAGCTTATGAAAAATGAAGGCTCTGTCACTGCGTTTGATATTTATCCGCATAAAACGGAGCTTATAGATGAAAATGCGTCAAGGCTCGGACTTACGATTGTTGAGAGCTGTACGTTTGATTCGGGCAGATTTCAAAAACAGCTTGAGGGCAGAGCCGATAAGGTTTTGGCGGATGTACCGTGTTCGGGAAGCGGGATTTTAAGGCGAAAGCCTGAAATAAAATGGAATATCGAGTTTTCCGGTCTTGGTGATATTCAAAGAAGAATACTTGAAAATGCGGTGAGATATGCCGCACCGGGCGGGGAAATTGTATACAGCACGTGTTCGATTATGCCACAGGAGAATGAGGAGATTATTTTTGATTTTCTCAAACGCAGCGACAGCGTCGAATGTGTGGATATTACAGATATGTTGCCGGAAAAATTCAGAAAACCGGAGGCGAAAAAGGGATATATTACGCTTTATCCCGACACCGACGGCACAGACGGATTTTTTATATGTAAACTTAGAAAAAAAGCTTAAAATTTTGAAAAGAGTAAATTGGAATGACAGATTTAAAGGATTTAACCTTTGACGGACTTAAAGGCTTTATTTTGGATATGGGTGAGAGCGCATTTCGTGCCAAACAGATTTTTTCGTGGCTTTCAAAGGGAGTTACGGATTTTTCTGAGATGACAAATATCGGGAAGCCGCTCCAAAGCAAGCTTTCGGAAAAATCGTTTATATCACACCCGAAAATTAAACTGAAGCTTACCTCGAAGCTTGACGGTACGGTAAAATACCTGTTTGAGCTTGAGGATAAAAATATAATTGAAACGGTTGTTATGAAATATGAATACGGACTTTCCGTTTGTATTTCAACGCAGGTCGGCTGTCGTATGGGCTGCGGATTTTGTGCGTCGACAATCGGAGGAAGAGTAAGAGATCTTACTGCGGGAGAGATTTTAAATCAGGTGATATTTGCGTCGAAGGATATGGGGCAGAGAATATCAAATATAGTTATCATGGGCATAGGCGAGCCGTTTGATAATTTTGAAAATGTAAAGATATTTCTCGAAAATGTTACACATCCGGAGGGGCTTAACATCGGCTGGCGTCATATAAGTCTTTCAACGTGCGGAGTGGTGCCTAAAATTTACGAGCTTGCCGATATGAACAAGCAGCTTAATTTATGCATTTCCCTCCATGCGCCGACGGACGAGGTACGTGATAAAATAATGCCGATTAATCACAAGTATAAAATAGCCGAGCTTTTGGACTCGGTAAGGTATTATATTGATAAAACCAACAGGCGAGTGACGTTTGAGTATTCGCTTATAAACGGCGTAAATGACGGTGAGAGTCAGGCAAGACAGCTTGCGGCGGTTTTGCACGGTATGCTGTGCCATGTTAATCTTATTCCCGTAAACTATGTTAAGGAAAGAGGCTACAAAAGAAGCACGGCTGTCAGAGAATTTCGTGACACTCTCGAAAAGTGCGGCATAAACGCAACGGTTCGCCGTGAGCTCGGGAGCGATATAAGTGCGTCTTGCGGACAGTTAAGGCGCAGTCATTTGGACGGATAAGGGAGGTGCATAAATTTGGACATCGGATTTAAAACCGATATAGGAAAGCTGCGGCGGCAAAATGAGGACAGCGTTTACATAAACGACAAAGAACCGTATTTTGCGGTGGTTGCAGACGGAATGGGCGGTCACAACGCCGGTGAGGTCGCAAGCCGCATGGCAGTCGATACTATAACGGAGGTGCTCGGGAGCATCAAAAAGAAAAAGGTTGATTATGACGATAAGTTGCGTGATGCGTTTGTGCTTGCAAATAAAAGAATTTACGATTATGCCGAAAAGAATTCAAAGCTTATGGGTATGGGTACAACAACCGTTGCGGCTGTTATAAGCGGCGGAAAGGTTACGGTTGCAAACGTCGGCGACAGCAGAGCATATATAATATCAGGCGGTACGATACGTCAGATTTCAGTGGATCACTCTTATGTGTGGCAGCTTGTTATGCGGGGGGATATAACGGAACAGCAGGCAAAACGGCATCCCAAGCGTAACTATATAACACGTGCAATGGGGACGGATAAAAATGTCTGCGTTGACACGTTTACCGAAAAATTTGATGACGGGATTATTCTTTTATGCAGCGACGGTCTTACAAACCTTGTTGAAAATTATGAAATAAAACAAATTACGGATATGACAGACGATTTGCAGGTGGCGGCGGATAAGCTGGTTGAACTTGCAAATGAACGGGGCGGAGCCGATAATATAACGGTTGCGCTTATTGGGAAGAAAGGAAATGATTTAAAAAATGACTGATAATTTAATCGGAAAAACACTTGCAAACCGCTATCATATATCAGAGCTTATCGGAAGCGGAGGTATGGCGACCGTATATAAGGCAGAATGTAATCTTTTAAACAGAGATGTTGCCATAAAGGTGCTTAAAAACAGCATGAAGGACGATCCGTCTGCCGTTAAAAACTTTACACGTGAGGCACAGGCGGCTGCAAAGCTGAGTCACAATAATATTGTGTCTGTTTTTGATGTCGGCGAAGAGGACGGAATAAATTACATGGTTATGGAGTATGTAAAGGGTAAAACTCTTAAAAAATACATACAGGAAAACGGTGCGCTTCCGTGGCAGGAGGCGTGCGACTATGCAATTCAGATAGGGCAGGCGCTTGAAGCCGCACATTCAAAAGGCGTTGTTCATCGTGATATTAAGCCGCAAAATATATTAATGACAGAGGATAAGGAGCTTAAGGTTACCGATTTCGGTATAGCAAACGCCGCTACAACGGAAACGCTTACGATGGGGTCGAGTGCAATGGGCTCGGTTCATTACATTTCTCCCGAACAGGCGCGCGGCGGCTTTACGGACGCAAGGTCGGATATATATTCGCTCGGAATTGTTCTTTTTGAAATGCTTACGGGCAGAGTGCCGTTTGACGGCGAGTCGGCGGTATCGGTTGCACTTATGCATATTGAAAAGCAGGCGCCGTCGGTGCTTGATATAAATCCGACAATCCCGTCGGATCTTGCAAAGGTTGTTTCAAAAGCTATTTCAAAGGACCAGATTTCAAGATATCAAAGTGCGGCTGAATTTGTTGACGACCTCAGAGCCGTGCTTGCAAGCGAGCCTGTGGAAATCAGAGAATATGATGACGATGACGACGATATGGGCGATACAAAGAAGTTTGTGATTACCGACAGCGACTTTGACGATGAGCCGAAAAAGAAGAAAAATGCCAAAAAGACAAAGAAGAAAAAAACAGAGTCGGAGAAGAAGGCTGACAAGGCAGCAACTCTCCTTGCGTTTTTCACAATTATCGTTCTCGGACTTTTAACATTCGGCGGATATGTGTATCTTAAAAAAGGAACAGGGGAAATTAAGGTGCCGAATTTTGTAAATATGACGCTTGATGACGCTGTAAAGCTTGCTGCGGAAAAGGGTGTTACGATTTCGGACGAGCTTGAATATTCTCTTTCCGACGAGATTGACGAGGGCAAAATAATTTCGCAGACTCCTGACGCTAAGGCATTTATCGCATCGGACGAGCAGGTACACGTTGTTGTAAGTATAGGTTCGTCGGGCGGTGATTTGAGCGTTCCTTACGTTAAGGGACTTGACGCTCACGAGGGTATGCAAAAGATTATGGACGAGGGGCTTCAGTATAACCCGATTGAAGAACCGAGCGATACTGTTCCTACGGGCAAAATTATACGTCAGTCACCGGAGGCAGGCACAAAGCTTAATAAAAACGATGTTGTAAATATTCATATAAGCACCGGTAAAGCTGAGCAGGCGCAGACACCTGTTGCCATAAAGAGCGTTGTTGTACCGGATTTGAAGGGGAAATCGCAGCTTGAGGCTGAAAATGAGCTGAGACAGTACAACTTAAAGCTCGGCAGTATAAACAGAAAGGACTCGGACGCTCCCGAGGGCGAGATTATATCGCAAAATCCACTCGGCGGAAAGACTGTTCTCGAGGGCTCGGCGGTTTCGCTGTTCATAAGCACGGGAACCGCCGCGGAGGCAACCTTTGTTGCGCCGACAATAGCGCCCGGCAATGAAGTTCCCGATGAGCCGGACGACGAGGGTGAAGCTGCCGGCACAAACAAGGTGGTAACAAAAACGTATACCTTCCAAATGCCCGAGGGTGAAGGCAGTGCAAATGTGAAAATTACAATTGACGGCGATACGGAATATGAAAAGGTAAAAAATTACGGAGATATTGTATCTATTGATATAACAGGTATTGGCAAAAAGAAAATAGTAACGTTCATAAACGGAAAAATCAAAGACGAGCAGACTATTAATTTAGAATAAACGAACAGGACGGCGGCTTTATGCGTGAAGGTGTAATTATTAAAGGAATAGGCGGATTTTACTATGTTTTATCCGAGGGCGTGATTTACGAGTGCAAGGCGCGCGGAATTTTCAGAAAAGAGAAAATAACACCTCTTGTCGGAGATAATGTTGACTTTGACGAAAAAAACGGAAAGGGCAGTATTGTAAGCATTCATCCGAGGAAGAATTACCTTGTCCGTCCGCCTGTTGCAAATGTAGACAGGCTTATAATAGTGATTGCCGCATCGTCTCCGGAGCCGAATACGGTTTTAATAGATAAAATGCTTATCGAGGCACAGAAAAGCAATATTGAAGCCGTAATCTGCATAAATAAATCCGACCTTGCCGCCAGAGGTGATATTGAGGACGCTTATGAAAAGGCGGGCTACACGGTTTTGTGCGTAAGTGCGGAGAAAAGGGAAAATTTAGCCTCTCTTGAAAAGCTTTTAGAAAATTCGGTAACAGCATTTACAGGTGCGTCGGGTGTCGGAAAATCAAGCCTTTTAAACGCACTTGCGGATGCGGGTATGGAAACGGGAGAACTGAGCGAGAAAATATCACGCGGAAAAAACACAACACGTCATGTGGAGTTAATTCCGACAAAC
This sequence comes from uncultured Clostridia bacterium, assembly GCA_934486495.1. Taxonomy (GTDB): domain Bacteria; phylum Bacillota; class Clostridia; order UBA1381; family UBA1381; genus RGIG9115. Next base: position 25,278 of record CAKSPW010000011.1, on the reverse strand, counting down.
AACGGTTTTTTGTTTGACACACCCGGCTTTACATCTTTTGAAATAGTAAATATTGAGCCGAACGAGCTTTATACTTACTATCCCGAGATAGAAAAATACGCTCCTCTGTGCCGTTTTCGTGACTGTGCACATACGAGAGAGCAAACAGATTGTGCCGTAAAGGACGCAGTCGAAAACGGTGAAATATCAAAAATGAGATATGAGAGCTATTGCGAGCTGTACAATTTGCTCAAAAATAATAAAAATTTTTAATTTAATGCAACCTTTCGGACGCTTCAGCGGTATTACAAGTGAAGGGAGGATTAACTGTGTGTGATTTCAATTCACGTGAGTTTAAAGAGAAAATTACAAGAAAATACTTTTCTATGGTATATAAGCTTGCTCTGAACCAGACAAAAAGCCGTGATGCGGCGGATGATGTTGTTCAGGAAGTGTTTTTGAGATACATACAGAAGCAGGTTGATTTTCAAAGCGAAGAACATATCAAGGCGTGGCTTTTGCGCGTCACTGTAAATTGCAGCAAAAACACGTTTACAAATTCATGGTTTAAGAGGACGGAGGGCATTTCGGAGGATATTGCCTTTGAAACTCCGGAAAAAAGCGAGGTATACTATGAGGTGCTTAGCCTGCCGCCGAAATATCGTGCGGTTATTCACCTGTTTTACTATGAAGATATGTCGATAGCTGAGATTGCGGAAATTCTTCATACGAAAGAGTCAACCGTTAAATCCCAACTTCATAGGGCGAGAAATATGCTTGCCGATAAGCTGAAGGGAGTGGAAAGCCTTGTTTGAAAAGCTGTACAAGGAAGCAAATGATGAAATAAAAATAGACGAGGAGCTTATAGAGAAAACCCTGCAAAGAGCATATGCGCCGAGAAAGAGAAAAATAACGCCGGCGGCGTATTATTCCGTTGCGGCGGCAATAGTGCTTGTTATAGGCGTTTCGGCGGCAATGCCGTATCTTACAAAAGAGCCTCAAAAGGAGACAAGTATTGCGGATACATTTTCGGAGGAACCGTCGGATTATGTTGGTTTTTCGACAGTCTCACCCGGCGACGTGCAGACAGCTGAGCCGGAAAATACCGAAAAAACTGTGATAGTTCCGAGCGCCGAACCAACCGTAAAAGCGGAAAAGGCTTCTAAAAAAAAGCAAAATGCCGCTGCGGCGAGAGTTTCGGAAAAGCCTAAAAAGTCAGAGGACGCAAAAGAATCCGCTGCAAAAAAAGTTGTTGAGGAAAAGCATGAGGAGCAAGGTGCGGTGTCGGTTGAAAATGCAAAGGCTGACACGGCAGAGGACAATGCATCTTCTGTGAGTGAAAATGCATACGTATTTAAAGCAGCACCTCAAAGCGTGGCGGAGACGGCTGATGAGCATGATTCGGTAGCTCGGCAAAGTAAGTCGGGCGGTGCTGCGGTATCGGCAGCGGTGAATGATGCGGCAATGCTTTCCGATAACAGAGATTACTCTTTTGTATCTACAGATGAATACCTGAAAAAAACGGGAATTGACTTGAATTCCGAATTCAAAATTCCCGAGGGTTTTGAAAATATGACTCCGGATAAGCAAAATTCCGAAAACGGTTATTTCTGCTTTACGAACGAACGGGAAAACAAGTTTATTTACATATATACAACTGTCGGCAAGGCAAAAACCGTTTGGAGTGAGGATGGCGATTGTATAAGTGTAACGTTCTGCAAGAACGGTATTGTGTTTACTGTTGAGTCGTACGGACTCGGTAAGGATGAGCTTGAAGAAATAATAAACAGATGAATTTAACGGAAAGGATTTAAAAAATATGATTTTAGCACCATCAATTTTGTCTGCTGACGCAGCAATAATGGGAAGTCAAATTAAGGAAACTGAAACGGCAGGAGCGCAGTGGCTTCACCTTGATATAATGGACGGTCATTTCGTGCCTAACTTAAGCTACGGCCCGGGGGTTGTAAAAAGCCTGCGGCCGGTGACAAATCAGTTTTTTGATGTTCATCTTATGATTGAAAATACAGAAAAGTACATAAAACCGTTTGTCGATGCCGGTGCGGACGGAATTACGATTCATATCGAAAGCGTGACAGAGGTTGACGAGTGTATAGAGCTTATTAAGTCGTTTGGGAAAAAGGTCGGAATTGCGCTTAATCCCGACACGCCTGCCGAAAAGGTAATGCCGTATATAAATAAAATCGATATGGTGCTTGTGATGAGCGTTTTCCCAGGCTACGGCGGTCAGAAATATATCGAGGACGTAAATGATAAAATCAGATTTTTAAGACGTGAATGCGGCAGAAATATGCATATTGAGGTTGACGGCGGAGTAAATGCCGATAATATCAAAAATGTGTATGACTGCGGTGCTGATATACTTGTTGCGGGAACAGCTGTGTTCAAGGGCGATATTTCAGAAAATGTTAAAAATCTTATGGGGAAGTGCGGATTTTGAGAGTTGTTATAATAGCGGGCGGTGATTTTGAGCCGTGCATGGCAATAAAGGACGATGATTTTGTAATCTGCGCCGACCACGGCTACGACCATGCGCTCAAATACGCAATACATACCGATATGCTGATAGGAGATTTTGATTCCGTTGACGCAGATATAGAGCCTGTTAAGGATAAAATTTCATATCCCGAACGAAAGGATTTTTCCGACAGTGAAATAGCTGTAAAAAAAGCGATTGAAAAAAATCCCGATGAGGTTGTACTTTTGGGATTCACGGGCAGCAGACTTGACCATTCGCTCGCAAATCTTACAATGCTTAAACAGTTTTCCGACTGCGGAATAAAGGCTTGTGTTGCCGATAAGCATAACACGGTTTATTACTACAAGGATTATTTTCATATAAAAAATATGAACGGAAGTCTTGTGTCGCTGATTCCGTTTACAAAGGAAATAACGGGTATTACAACAGGCGGACTTGACTATCCGCTATGCGGTGAAACACTGTATTTCGGACAGTCGCGCGGCGTGTCAAACGTGGTTGTTTCGGACGACGCTTTTTATAAATCCGAATGCGGAGAGGGACTTGTTATATTCTCAAAGGATTGAGTTGCGGTACGTTTATGACATATGATATTCATTTTTAATTCTTTGCATGATTTCTTTTGTGCAAAGTATACATAATGATGAAAAATATAAAAAAAGTGTTGACAAACGTCAATTAATAATGTATAATTAAGAGGTTGGAAAACAAATTCCGTAGACAGCAGGCATACAAATAAGTCCCGCCGAGGATAGTGATTAATAACGATTACTATTGCTTTGCGTGTCTGTGGATATGCAAAGCTTTTTAAATGCGGAATAAACATTTTATGTTTTATGGAGGTGAATTTCATGCCAAGTGAAAAGGTTTTAGAAGCAAAGAAAGCTCAAGTTTCAGAGCTTGTTGATGTTTTAAAGTCTGCACAAACAGGCGTCCTCGTTGACTATCGTGGACTTACTGTTGAAGAAGACACTGACCTTCGCAGAAAGCTCAGAGCTGCAAATGTTAAATACTTTGTTGTAAAGAATACATTGCTCCGCCTTGCTGCAAAGGAAACAGGTCTTGACGCACTTGATGAGATTTTACACGGTCCTACGGCTTTGGCTGTTTCTGATACAGATGCAGTTGCACCGGCAAAGGTTCTTGCCGATTATGCAAAGAACAACGAAAAGCTCGAGCTTAAGTCCGGATTTATGGACGGCAGTGTAATGAATCTTGATGAAATCAAAAAGCTGGCGGCTACACCGTCAAGAGAGACATTGATTGCAAAGATGATGGGCAGCTTGAACGCACCTATTTCAAACCTTGCAAGATTGCTTGCTACTATTGCTGACGGCGGCGAAGAAATCGCTGATCTTATAGCAAAGAAGGCGGCAGAAGCAGCACCTGCTGAGGAGGCTGCACCGGCAGAGGCAGCACCTGTAGAGGAAGCTGCACCGGCAGAAGAAGCTCCGGCTGAAGCTGCTGCAGAGACAACAGCTGAGTGATTGACTTTAAGTAAAATGCGTTAAACGCAAAACGGCAAAAAGTCGTGATTTAAATGTTTAGGAGGAAAAAACAATGGCAGATTTGAATGCAATCCTTGATTCGATTAAGGAGTTAAAATTATTGGAAGTTGCTGAATTGGTAAAGATGATGGAAGAAGAGTTCGGTGTAAGTGCCGCTGCTCCCGTTGTTGTTGCCGGCGGTGCTGCTGAAGGCGGCGCTGCAGCTGAGGAAAAGTCAGAGTTCGATGTTATTCTTGCTGAAGCAGGTGCATCAAAGCTCGGCGTTATTAAGATTGTAAGAGAGCTTACAGGTCTCGGACTTAAGGAAGCTAAGGCTCTTGTTGACGGTGCACCCGGAACAATTAAAGAAGCTGTTGCTAAGGACGAAGCTGAAGCTATGAAGGCTAAGTTGGAAGAAGCAGGAGCTAAGGTAGAGTTGAAATAATTTCCGCATGAATAAAATTATTCGGTGGGAGTGTGTTTGTCCATGAAAATTAAGCTGACCGATGTGCCTGCTGAAGCAGGCGGAAGGATTTTGGTAAGCGGCGATATTGCTGCGGAGAATTTCAGCTATCACGGTGATGAATATGAATTTATATCTCCTCTGCATTTTGAAGGAGTTCTTACGAACAACGGAAAAGAGCTTGTACTGACAGGTTCGGCAAAGGCTGAATTTTACGCAAATTGCGCAAGATGCCTTGAAAAAACACGTCAGAGTATTTGCTACGATGTTGAAGAGGTTTATGTGCGTGAGAGTGAAACCGACGCATCAGACGGTGAAATGATTGTCATTACAGGTGATGAAATTGAGCCCGATGATGTTATTATGAGTGGATTTTACGTAAATGCGCCGTCGAAATATTTATGCGGTGATGACTGTAAAGGCTTATGCCCCGAATGCGGTGCAAACCTTAACAAAGGCGATTGCGGCTGCGATAAGGAGCAGATTGATCCGCGCTGGGAAGCGCTTAAAAAAATAATGGACAGCAGAAATGACAGCTGACCTTTGAATTTTTAGGAGGTGTAGTAAATGGCTGTACCTAAGGGTAAAGTGTCAAAATCAAGACGTGATAAGAGACGTGCTAACTGGAAGCTTTCAGTTCCCGGTATGGTTGAGTGTCCTAAGTGTCACGAATATAAAATGCCTCACAGAGTATGTAAGGCTTGCGGCTATTACAACGGAAAAGAAGTAATTAAGGTTGATGAAGCCGCTAAATAATAAAGATTAATTCTTTATAAGATTTTTAAGCAGGATAACATAATCGGTAACGTTTTGTGTTATCTTGCTTTTTATCATTTAATATTGGCTGCATATGAACGGAGGCGGCAAAATGATGAAGAAATATGAACTTAACATGACCGGTGGCAGTATACTAAGGTCAATAGCACTTTTTTCTCTGCCGCTTATACTATCGAGCATTCTACAGCTTTTGTTTAACGCTGCCGATGTAATAGTTGTCGGCAGATTTGACGGACAGGAGGCTATGGCTGCAGTAGGCTCGACATCGAGTCTTATAAACCTGCTTATTAATGTATTTATAGGTTACTCGGCAGGCGCAAGCGTTGTTATATCGAGATGTTTCGGTGCAAACGATAAAAAGGGAATAGCAAGAGCGGTGTCAACAAGCATTGCAACGGCGGTTATTTTCGGATTTGGACTTATGATTGCAGGCTTTGTTCTGGCACGCAGATTGCTTGTTCTTATGGATACGCCGGGTGATGTTATAGAGGGCGCTACGCAGTATATGAAGATATATTTTCTCGGAATGCCGGGTTTTATGCTTTATAATTTCGGCAGCAGTATATTACGTGCGGTAGGCGATACTAAACGTCCGCTTGTGTATTTGACGGTTGCGGGTGTTGTAAACGTAATACTAAATCTTGTGTTTGTAATATGTCTTAAAATGGGTGTTGCCGGGGTTGCTGTTGCTACGGCGGTATCACAGGCGGTCAGTGCGGCGTGCGTTATAGCGTGTCTTATTAAAAGTGAGGAAAGCTATCGGATAGATGTAAAAAATATCCGAATCTACAGCAAAGAATTTAAGACAATGACGAAAATCGGATTGCCGACGGGGATACAAGGAAGTATGTTTTCGATTTCAAACGTCATAATACAGTCGGCTGTAAACAGATTTGGTTCGACAATAATGGCAGGCAGTACGGCAGCATCAAATATAGAGGGCTTTGTTTATGCTGTGCTTAACGGAATTTCGCAGGGTATGCTTACGTTTACGGGACAAAATTACGGTGCGAAAAAGCTCTCGAGAATAAAAAAAGGACTCGGTACGTGCATTGTGCTTCAGATTGTGGTAGTGTTTTTGATTTCAGCGGCGGTTGTAGTATTTGCAAGACCGCTATTGAGCATTTATTCAAAGAAACCGGCAGTAATAGAAGCAGGTGTAACAAGACTTACGATTATATGTTTGACGTATTTCTTGTGCGGACTTAACGAAACGGTAATGGCGTTTATGCGCGGACTCGGATACTCGCTCGAGCCAATGATTATATCTGTATTTGCGATATGCGTTTTGCGTATAATTTATGTAAAAACCATTTTTCAAAGCATTATGACGCTCGATGCGCTTTTTGCATCGTATCCGATTTCCTGGTTTATTGCATTTGCGGTAAACGGCGTGCTTTCGATTTTTGTGTGGAAGCGTGTAATTAAGAGCTTTTCGGCTTAATGAATTTGTGAAAAATGTAGCGCTTGTGTGTGCAATATTACTATATTTTTACCAAAGCTAAAAAAAATGACGTAAAACACTTGACAAATGCGCCGAAAATCTGTATAATTAGAAAGGTGTCTAATGAGTTTTACGATTTGTTGGATTGAAAATAATTGTTATCGATTTCAGTAACAAAAATATTTGGGAGGTGTTATGCATGAAAAGAACATTCCAGCCTAAAAAGCGTCAAAGAGCGAAGGAACACGGATTTAGAAAGAGAATGAGTACTTCTTCCGGAAGAAAGATTTTAGCAAGCAGAAGATTAAAGGGCAGAAAAAAGCTGTCTGCATAATCTGTTGCTAAGCATAAATGTTCAGGCAAGGAGAGAAGGGACAAGGTCCCTTGACTTTTTGCCTTTTTGTATTATTTGAAATTATGAAAAAAGAAAAAATACTGAAGCTTAACAAGGATTTCAGAAGATTGTACGCACGCGGCAAAAGCGGCGTTGCGGGTACGATTGTGGTGTATGCTCTAAAAAATAAAAGACGAACTGTTCGTGTCGGGTTGACGGTGAGCAAGGGAGTGGGCAATGCTGTTAAGAGAAACAGAGCAAAGCGTTTAATGCGTGTGGCATTTGACTCGCTCGAGAATAATATTGCAAACGGATACGACCTTATTATTGTTGCAAGAAACAGGATTGACGGAAAAAAGAGCGGTCAGGTTACGCATGATTTAAAGGCCGCACTTATTAAAACGGGATTGTACATTCAATCGGAGGACTGCTGTTAAAAGAAATGAAAAAGATTTTACTTTGGTTAATAAAATTTTACAGACACCATATTTCCCCGTATAAAGGCGGGGCTTGCTGTCGGTTTATTCCGACTTGCTCGGAATATGCGTATACCGCCGTGGAGCGGTACGGAGCAATTAAGGGCGGATTTCTTGCGGTAAAAAGACTGCTGAGATGTCAGCCGTTTTGCAAGGGCGGTTACGACCCTGTTCCGTAAAAGATACAGCACTATAAACAGAGAGGATTTAAGCTATGTTTCATTATTTAATTACAAGACCTCTTGGCTATATTATCGACCTTATATATAAGGGTGTTCAGAATTACGGTCTTGCCATTATTTTGTTCACGATTATTATTAAGGTGATACTGCTTCCGCTTAATATTAAATCGCAAAAGGCGATGCGCAAGCAGCAGAAAATTCAGCCTATCATTGCAGAGCTTCAAAAGAAGTATGCAAACGACAAGGACAAGCTTCAAAGAGAAATGATGAAGATTTATAAGGATAACAACGTCAGCATGATGGGCGGCTGTCTTCCTATGCTGATACAGATGCCTATACTCATAGGTTTGTACCAGGTTATCCAAAGACCTATAACATATCTTGCCGGTGTTACGGAATGGACACAGGCAAATCTTGATATTGTAGGCGCAATCAGAGATAAGATGATTGCAAGCTATCCTGACCTTGTCGGAAATTTGGCAAGCACAGACCTTGCCATGCTCGTTAAAACAGGACAAATTCAGATTTCCAAATGGTGCTCGATACTCGGTGAGCATCTTGAATGGGCGTTTAATTTTAACTTCCTTGGACTTGATCTTTCAAATACGCCGATGGCCGCTGTAAACAGATTAATGGCGCTTGATTTCAGCGATATGGGAATTGTTCTTCTCATACTTATTCCTGTTCTTGCGGTTTTATCAACACTTTGGAGCACAAAAATAACACAGGCTCAGTCTGGCACAAAGCCGTCTGACACTGCAGAGGATACATCTTCGCAGATGGCAAACACGATGAACATTATGATGCCGCTCATGACAGGATTTTTTACATTGACTCTCCCGTCGGGAATGGGTGTATATTGGATAATCAGCAGCGTTGTACAGGTTCTTCAGCAGCTCGTATTAAATTATTATTTTGATAAGAAAGGGGACGACATTGATGTCAAATTGCCCAGCAAAAACAATAGAAAAAAAGGGAAAAACCGTTGAAGAAGCGTTGGCTCTCGCTCTTGAAGAGTTGGGAGTAGGAGAGGAAGACGTTACGTATACAGTACTCGAGGAGCCGTCAAAGGGTTTTTTGGGTATAGGAACAAAGGACGCACTTGTAAGAGTCGAGGTTAAAGACAGTGTTGCAGGCTGTGCGAAAAAATTTCTTTCCGATATATTCTCCGCTATGAATCTTGAGGTCGGAATTGATGTTGTTCATGAGGACGATTCGATTAATATCGACTTAAGCGGCGATAATATGGGAATTATTATCGGCAAAAGAGGCGATACTCTTGACAGCTTGCAGTATTTAACATCACTTGTTGCTAACAAGAACAGAGATAAATATGCATACACTCGTGTTACGCTCGATACAGAGGGTTACAGAGAAAAGAGAGTTGAATCACTAAAAGCTCTTTCGGAGCGTCTTGCGGCAAAGGTTGGCAGAAGCGGTAAGAGATATACTCTTGAGCCGATGAATCCGTACGAAAGACGCATTATTCATGCAAATCTTCAGGATAACGAGTATGTTACAACATTCTCAATCGGTGAGGAGCCGTACAGAAAGGTTGTAATTGCTCCGAAAAACGAAAGAAAGAAAACTTATCAGAGAAGACCGCATAAAACATATGACGAAAAGCCTGCTGAGGCTAAGTTTGCCGTTCATAACGGTTATGCCGATGAGGAGGATTTACCCATGACATATCCGGGCGGCGGCAAGCCGGCAGATAAGCCGAAGGCAAGCAGCTTTGAGGAATATTTGGCGGAGCATCAGAACGACTGATTTTAATATATGAACCGATGAGGTGCCGGCCGAGCGTCAGCACCTCAATTTGCTTTTTCGGGGGGATGGAAAATGATAATCAGAAAAGCGGAAGCAAGGGACATAGAGGACTTGCGTTTTATATATAACTATGAGATTATAAACGGTGTTGCAACGCTTGATTTGAAGGAAAAATCACTCGAGGACAGAAAAGAGTGGTTCGGTCACTACAATAAGGACAATCATCCGCTTATTGTGTGCGAGGCTGACGGACGGGTGATAGGGTATGCAAGTCTTTCTCCGTATCGTGAAAAGGAAGCGTATAAATCGTGTGTGGAGCTTTCGGTTTATGTTCATCCCGATTACAGAGGAAAACACGCAGCGACTGCACTTATGGATAAAATTATAGCCATGGCAAGAGGGGACGAGCGCACTCATACAATAGTATCGGTTATAACGAGCGGAAACAGGGCAAGCGAACGACTTCATGAGAAATTCGGATTTGAGTATTGCGGCAGAATAAAAGAGGTCGGTGAAAAGTTCGGCGCATACAGGGATATAGACAATTACAGATTGGGAGTATAACCCGGACGCTTGCTGACGGAATTCTTTTTTTATAGGGTAATTGTTATATAAAAGATAATTACAGTTTGGATAATTTGAGGTTGGGAGTTTATGATATGTCATTTGATGCACTTGTTGTAAGATGTCTTACAAATGAAATTAAAAACGAAATTACGGGTTGTCGGATAGATAAAATTCATCAGCCGGAGCGTGATGAGATAACTTTGCATATCCGCGCGGCGGGATTTTCAAAAACACTGCTTATCTCGGTCGGATCGGCGCATCCGAGAGCGAATTTTACGGATAAACAGAAAATAAATCCGATTACAGCGCCGCTTTTTTGTATGCTTCTTAGAAAGCATATCGGCGGCGGAAAGATAGTAAGAGTTGAACAAATAGGATTTGAGCGCATAATCTCAATTCACATAGAAAGCCGAAACGAGCTTGGCGACCTTACGGAAAAACAGCTGATAGTCGAAATAATGGGCAGACACTCGAATATTATCCTTGTCGGAGAAAACGGTAATATTATCGACGCCATAAAGCATATAGATTTATCGGTAAGCTCGGTAAGACAGGTGCTTCCGGGACTTATGTATGAGTATCCGCCGCAACAGGATAAAATTCCGCTCACGGAGTTTGAGGGTACTTTAAGCTTTGACGTGCCGCAAGGCGAGCTTCTGTCCAAAGCGATTATGTCGAAAATATCGGGGATAAGTCCGCTTACGGCACGTGAAATAGTTTATCGTGCATACGGCAATGCTGGCATTAAGCTGTGCGAGGCGGAGGATTTATCAAGGCTTTTCGGTGAAATAAAGAAAGTATCCGATGAGGTAAGGCAGGGTGAATTTTTGCCATGTATTGTGTATGACGAAAAAGCAAATAAGCTTGCAGAATTCAGCGCAATTGATATAAAGCAGTACGGCGGATTGATGAAAATAAACAAATATGAGTCTGTAAGCGCTGTAATAGAGGATTTTTATTCGGGTCGTGACGCACTTGAACGCATGAAACAAAAAAGTGCGGATGTTGTTAAGCTGCTCGGAAATCTTTTGGAGCGTGCGTACAAAAAACGCATAATTCTTGCAAAAACAATTGCTGACGCTGAAAAAAAGGATATGTATAAAATATACGGCGATTTGATAACGGCTAATATTTATGCTGTCAAAGAGGGTGACAGCGAAATAGAAGCGGTGAATTATTATGATAATAACACACCTATAAAGATACCTCTTGACGCTAATATGACGCCGTCTCAAAATGCTCAGCATTATTACAAAAAGTACAGAAAAGCAAAAACGGCGGAAACGGAGGCCGCAATTCAGCAAAAGCAGAATGATGAAAACATATACTATCTTGAAAGCACGCTTGCGTCTGTTGAAAACTGTACGAGCGAGGCGGATATAAACGCTATCCGAACGGAGCTTTCGGAAACGGGATATATAAAGCGAGCGGCAAAAAACAAGAAGAATAAGCAGGCTTTAAAGTCAGAGCCTATGCATTTTATATCCCCGGACGGATTTGATATTTATGTAGGAAAAAACAATACGCAAAACGACTTTCTTACGCTTAGGCTTGCCAACACATCGGATATATGGTTTCATACAAAGCTTATCCACGGCTCTCATACCGTGATAAAGCTTAAAACGGATAAAAATGTGCCGGATGAAACAATGCTTATGGCGGCACAGCTTGCGGCGTATTACTCAAAGGGCAGAAATTCAAATCAGGTCCCGGTTGACTATACGCAGATAAAAAATGTAAAAAAACCGTCAGGTGCAAAGCCGGGTATGGTTATTTACGATAATTACAATACAGTTTATGTTACTCCGAAACGCTTTGACGAATGTTGATGTCAGAGCCTGTCGGATAAGAAAATGCGCCGCAGAGTACTGTTTGCGGCGCATTTTTGATTTCCTAAACTGTGAAAAACGGTTGATTAATAAACGTTAAATTCACACTTGCTGTAAAGCGCGTCCTTGATACGCCGATGATTTCATGGCTGTAACGCCGGAAGAAATCTCTTTGATTACAGTTGGTGATATGAAACGAATTAACCGATTTATTTATGCTGGCTCAAAAGCCATTTTAAGAGCGGTTCATCAAACGCTTTTACCCATGAGTCATGACCCACGCCCTCATACAAATCGAACTTAACGTTATCGTTTGTGTTTTTTAGAGCGTTAATCATATCAATTGAGTTTGACGGAAGGACGACGCTGTCCTCGCTCCCGTGAAATGCCCACACAGGCATTTTAAGGACTTCGGCGTTCCACGGCATACCTCCGCCGCAGCACGGTGCTATTGCCGCAAACATATCCGGATACGCCATTGCGGTGTACCATGTTCCGAATCCGCCCATGCTAAGTCCGGCTAAGTATATTCTGCTCATATCCGCATTGTAAAGGTTACATACCGAGTCCATAAATTTTTTAAGACTTTCAACTTTTGCCGCCCAAAAGGAATTTTCGGGGCATTGCGGCATGACAAGAATGCAGTCCTTAAACGAAGGACAGTCCTCAATTGTTTTCGGGAATCCGTTTACCAAAACAAGCTCTAAATCATTATCTCCGTCACCTCGTTCTCCGGCACCGTGAAGGTGAAAAATAATTGCAGGGTGTTCGCTTATTTCGTCTGATATGTACGATATGAATGAAAACGGAAATCCGTTATTAATGTGCTTTTCAACTTTCATTTTAATCTCCTTCCGCCGCTGTACAGCAGCACAAATATAACGTGAAAAGATGATGGTTGACTGCTTTTTAAGCGCAATATATCACTCAAAATCCTGAAAAGAGGCAGAATGCATTGCATATTTTCACGTCAATTCTTTATTAAAGTGTTTTTAAAAATTCAATGATTTTTTTTGCAATTTTTTCGTTTCCGGCATCGTTCGGGTGAAGTCCGTCGGGACAATACAGCTCCTTTTGATGTATATTGTCGGGATAAATACCTCCCTCGGCGTAAAGGTCAAGGACGGGGAGCGAATAATATTCGGCTGTTTCACGGATTTTGTCCACATATGCCTTAAGAGGGAGCGAATTTGATTCGTTCGGGACGTTTTCATTTTCTCTGTGCAGGGGTGTTAAAAACACGATTTGAGATGACGGGTACTTTGTTATAAGACCGTTCATCAAATAGTGAAGTGCGCCGCAGAACGTTTCGGGTGTTCTGTCCGAAAATTTGCCGAACGGTGCGTCTCCGTGACCGTAATCGTTTGTGCCGCCGAAAATCAGAATAATATCGGCGTCATCGTCCATGGTATCAAATCTCTGACAAAATGATTTTGTGTCTATATCCTCAACAATTTTAATTTGATTTGCAATTCTGGTCGCACTGATGCCGTAATTTCTGATTTTAGCACCTGTTTGTTTGGCTATTATCTCGCTGAACATCGCTTCACGGCAGGTTGTGCCGATACCCTCGGTTATACTGTCGCCGATAAAATTGATTTTTGCATTATTAAGCTGCATTTTTATTCCTCCAAATGTTAATATATATCTATTAGAATATCACATATAGCGTGCTTTGTCAAGCGCTTTTACAATAAAAAAATCGGCGGAGACCGCCGATTTTTAGGTTAGCCTATTACCTTTGCATTTTTCAAAAGTCTTTCAACAAGCTCGATGCTTGCCTTTGAGCTTTCCGGAAGAACCATTTCAGGCTTTTTGTTGTTCTTTACGCAGTCAACAAAATACTCGATTTCATTTGCGTATGCGTTGTCGCTCTTTATGTTGATTTCAGTGTCTTCGTGCGTATCGGTTTTGTCAAGCTCGATAATTTCACCGTTTTTGCAAAGACCGTTGTCATCAAGCTTTACATATCCGTTTTCAAACACGGCAATAAACGATGCGGAGAAGGGGAGATCACAGTTATACCATGCGCCCTCTGTAGTTACAACAGTTTCTCCGTATGTAAGTGTAGAAAGCAGGTAATCATTGTTGCCGTGCATTTTATAGTATATGCTGTCCGCTGTATCCGGCTCGCCGAGAACGCTTCTTACATAGTCGATATCATGAATTGAAAGGTCAATCGGAACACCGCCGCTTTTTGTAATATCACGCATCCAATCCTCCCATGACCAAAGTGGGATACTGCCTGTTCTCTTCATGTCAAGTCTTAAAAGCTTACCGAGGTCGCCGCTGTTAATAACGTCCTTGAGGAACATATACGGCTTCATAAATCTTACAACGTGTGCTGTCATAAACAGCTTTCCGTTTTTCTCGGCAGCGGCAATAATTCTGTCGCAGTCCGAGGATTTGATTGTCATCGGCTTTTCACAAATTACATGGCAGCCTGCCTCAAGCGCTTTTATGCTGAGCTGTGCATGAAGATAGCTTGGAGTACAAATATCCACAACATCGGGCTTTTCGTTTTTTAAAAGCTCGTCAATATCGTGATATACCTTAACGGGATTGTCACCAACCTTTTCCTTTGCCATATCGACTCTTACGTCCGCAACTGCCAAAAGCTCCATATTCGGACTTTCCATATGTGCGCTGAAGTGAACGGAACCCATACCGCCTATTCCGATAAGTGCTGTTTTAATCATAAAAATCATCCTTTCTTATATAAGGCCTTCAAGAAGGTTTTTGGCTACGAGTATGTCGTGCTTTTGCTGCTCACCTGTGATTTCGCGTTCGATAGTCAAAGGTCCGTCGTATCCTACTTCCTTAAGCTTTGCAATAAAACGTGGGAAATCAACCTTTCCTGCACCGATTGGCTTTTCTTCTCCAAGATTCTTACCGCAGGTCGGGTAGCAACCGTCTTTTGCGTGAACGTTCATAACAAGATCTCCGAAAACATCAAGCGAATCAATCGGGTTTGCTTTTCCGTAAAGTATTAGGTTGGCAGGGTCAAGGTTAATTCCGAGATTGCCTGTCCCTACGTCCTCAATTGCACGGCGGAGCGTAACCGGTGTTTCCTGACCTGTTTCAAAAAGAAGGTTTTGATCGTTTTCCTTAAGATGCTCAGCAATATTTCTGATTGCTGCAACAACCGCACGATATTGCTCGGAAGCCGGAACCTCGGGGATAAATCCCATGTGCGTTGCAACGTTCTTTACGCCGAGCTTTTTGGCAAAGTCGCCTCCGAGCTTCAACTCTTCTATACGCTTGAAACGATATTCTGCCGGAACGATGCCGAGAGTGAGCGGACCTTCGGTGAAATTCCATACTGCCGGGCCGCTCCAGCCGCACCAGAAGGTTGTGATTTCAATGTTGTACTTTTTCATTGCCGCAAGTACTTCTTCGGCTTTTTCGTCATTGAAGTAGTTCATATTCCAGCACGTAAGCTGACATGATGAAAAGCCCATTTCGCTTACTTTTCTAAAATCATCGTCTGCATTGTCACTAAGGTGAATAAGTATTCCTATTTCCATTTCTGACCTCTCCTTTAATATGGTATCTTTTAAATTCATTATATAATACCGGGAAGTTTTATGCAATGATTATTTTGCACTATATTAGCACAATTTTGCTCTTATTCTGCAATAAAAGACGACAGCCGATTACGACTGCCGTCATTTTTAATGTGTGTCTGTTAACGGTTAATTAACCGCTTATTATAATGATTTTGGCAACAAATGCGCCGTTTGACTGTGCGCCGTGAACGGTTACGTTCTGACCTACGGCTATGTCCTTAACCTTCTTTGTTGCGCCCGCTTCATTAAGGATAGTTGTTGACGTATCCTTGCAGTAAACGGTTTCTTCAATTGTATATCCGTTATCGTTTCTGTAAGATACTTTGATAAATCCGTATGCCGAGTTTACAGCCGTAACAACGCCGTCAACCTTTCCTGTTGTTGACTGTGAGCTTGACGCTTGAATTTTTGTTACCGTTTCGCTTTCAAGAGTTATTTTTACAACGTCGCCGACTCTGAAATCGTAAAGCGTTCCGTCGTTTCCGTTGATTTTAATTACAACGCCTGTTGCAACACTGAATTCTCTTTCTTCGCCGTTCACGTTTACGATTATTGAAGGCATTTGAGAAATGTTGATTGATTTTATACTTCCCTCAATTGTTTTTGTTGTTGAGGAAGCCTTAATTCCCGTTACTTTGCCGTAGTTTAATGTAAGGGTTACTCTGTCGCCTACATAAACAGAGTTAAAGTCAGCATTGTCATTATTTTTGATAACCGTTACATCGTCGGCGATAGGATATGTTTCTCCGTCATATTCATCTTTTGCGTGAGATATTGTAATTGTAAAATCCGGCTCGAGAGAAATATTGGTTATAACGGCATTTGTAATTGTCGTTTCTTTTGTTTCTCCCATTATTTTTTCAACCTTGCCGTCAACAAGCTCAAGCTTTACATAGTCGAATTGCTTGAAGTTTGCAAGTGTTGACGGTGAGCCGTTGTATGTTACGGATACCGACGGACTGCATTCATATGAAGTATTTGTCGTATCTCCGTCTTTTCTTATTGTAATTCTCGTAACCGTGCCGGAGGTGCTTCTTGCCTGGAATGTACCTGCAATCTGCTCGTCGGGAACGGATGCGAGTGTGTCGATATAGCAAACCTTGTTATTTGAAAGCGTTACAATTGCCGAAACGCCGACCGTCATGTACTTCGGATTTGTTTCAACGCCGTCAACCTTCATTAAAACATTTGCAAGATATGTATACTTTACAATATCGCCGTCCTTGTCGGTAAGCGATACAATTCTTCCGTTTACATCAACCTCGGAAAGCTTGCCTGAGACTACGGTGTAGTCCATTTTATCGACTACTCTTTTAAGCATTACCGCCATTTGGCTTCTTAAAACGCTTGTGTTCGGTGAGAATGTGCCGTCTTCCATGCCGGTCATAATTCCGTTGTCGGAAACGTACTTAACATACTGAAGTGCGTTTGACGGAATATCCTTTTGGTCGCTGAAATCAAGCGTTACCGACTGCGAGCTTGTTGCGGATTTTTGTCCGCCCATAGCCTTAGTGATGATAATTGCCGCTTCATATCTCGGCATAGCTTCGTTTTTAAGCTTGTCCTTAAGATATGTATTAAGGTCGTCAAGCGTCAAAACATCTCTGTAAAGCAGGAAGCATATTTCCTTTTCGCCCCATGTAAGCCCGTACGGCTTTAATGTATCGGAAAAGGTATCAACAGCTTTTTTGAGAATCTCCTCATTTTCGTCATCAAGCGCACCCATTGCTCTTGAGAAAAGCGCAAGCACTTCAAGCCTGGTTACGCTGTTATCGGGCTTAAATGTATTGTCGTCATAGCCGGTTATATAGCCTCTTTCAACCATATCCATAACCTGAGTGTATGCCCACGAATATTTATCCTGTGAGAAGTCCGTGAATTTATTTGCCGCCGACGCTGTCACAAGGCAGGATGCCATAATTGCACCGGACATTATTATGCTTATTAATTTTTTCATTTCAAAACCTCCGTCTCTTCGATATTTATATAAGCTCTTTATATAATAATAACATAAAATAAGCAAATGTTCAAGTATTAATTCGTAAATTTTATTAAATTTTTGTTACCAATTTATTTGCCTTTTGTTACTTTTATGAAAAATCGCGTGTTTGTACTATATTAATTGATTTTAATTTTTTTAAATTC
This sequence comes from uncultured Clostridia bacterium, assembly GCA_934486495.1. GTDB lineage: Bacteria > Bacillota > Clostridia > UBA1381 > UBA1381 > RGIG9115. Next base: position 7,756 of record CAKSPW010000011.1, on the reverse strand, counting down.
CAGAAATTACAGCTTGATTTTATGTATAAAGTAGTGTATCATTGCAATTGTGGTTGACATAAGTCATGAAAATATGTCAACTAACCTTAAAATAACAGGAGGTAACTTATGAAAGGTAAAAAGCTTATCAGCGGAATTTTGGCGCTCGGCACGGTGTTGTCGGGTACGTCGTTTGCTCAAATCCCTGCCGATGTTGCGGGTACGGGATATGAGGAGCCTATTCAGGTTTTGGCGGCTCTCGGTATTATGGTCGGCGACGGTGACGGTAATTTCAGACCAAACGACAATTTAACGCGTGCCGAGGTTGCAAAGCTTGCAATTCACGCAATGGGAATTGACAGTGCCGTTAATTCATCGGAGCAGTCGAAATTCCCGGACGTATCGGCAGACTACTGGGCTAAGGGATATATTAATCTTGCAACATCCATGGGTATTGTTATAGGTGACGACAACGGAAATTTCAGACCGTTTGACCCGATAACCTATGCTGAGGCAATGACAATAATGGTAAGGGCAACCGGATTTAAACCGTCGGCTGAGCAAAAGGGCGGATTCCCGGGCGGATATATCCTCGTCGGTTCCGAAAACGGAATGAACAAGAACGTAAAAGGCTCGGGACACAATCCTATCACAAGAGGAAGCGTCGCATATCTTACGCTCAATACTCTAAAAACAAAGATGATGGAGCAGACGAACTACGGCGGCAATATAAAGTACGAGGTGGGAGATAAAACACTTTTGAGTGACAGACATGGCGTTACAGAGCTTACAGGTCAGGTAAAGGCTATTGCATCGTCCGCCATTGACGGCGCAAGCACGCTAAACGACGGTCAGGTTAAGATTGATGATAAAATATATGACGCAAGCTGCAATGTAAGCAAGCTTTTGGGATATAACGTAACGTTTTATTTGAAAGATAAGGGCAAGGGTGACGAAACGGTAATTTTGGCACTTCCGACGGCAGGAAAGAACAATACCTTGTCTATAAGCTCCGATTTGTTCGATAAGATTACCGCAAAGGGAGGCAACAAGGCGATAAGCTATTATTTATCCGAAACATCATCCAAAAAACAGCTTGCCGAGCTTTCTGCAAATGCAACGCTTATATACAACGGCAGACACAGCGCACTTGACGATAAGCTTTTGGATTTGGACGGAAAATCAGCTGAAATGACGCTTTTGGATACGGATAAGGACGGAAAGTTTGATATTGTTTTTGTTACAAGCTTCTATAATATGGTAGTTGACAGCGTTTCATCTTCCGGAAAGATTACAGATAAGATAAGCTCAAAAACAATCACCTTAAACGATGACGTAACTTATACTGTTTCAAGAGGTGTTGAGATAATAAAGGTAAGTGACCTTGCGGAATATGATGTATTGTCGGTTGCGGAAAGCGCAGACAAACAGCTGTATGAGATTGTTGCGTCAAATAACAAGGTGTCGGGAAAGATTACGGCGATAAGCGACGGCAGGTATTATATCGGCACGGACGGATACAAAACGGCTCCGGGATTCGGCGGTTCTCTTAAGGTCGGCGAGCAGGCAACGCTTTATCTCGATTACAAAAACAAAATCGTTTCCACCGATTCTTTTTCAAGCCGTGACGGCAGCTACGGATATTTGACAAAGGCATATTACGTTGACAATGACGAGGTTGCAAGATTTAAGATTTTTACAGCGGACGGTGAAGAAAAGCTTTTTGACGGCACTTCCAAAATAAAGCTCAACGGTGACGGTGCAAAAAAGGCAAAGGACGTTGTAAAGGCAATTGCGGGAGAAGGATTTCGTGCGCAGCTTGTAACGTTTAAAAAGGATTCAGACGGAAAGATAAGCGAGATAAATACGGCAAAGGATAATTCATCTACGGGAAAGGTTGACAAGAATAATTTCACGCTCAACTATTCCTTAAAGGATGCGGCATATAATGCGCAGACGGGCAAGATCGGCAATGTCAAGATAACGGATGAAACGATTATTTTTGATATACCGGCAGGCTCGGAGGACTATTCAGTAAGAAACAAATCAATGTTTGAGGATAAGCAAAAATACACAGCACGTATATTTGACGTGACGGAGGACCTCTCGGCAAGAGCGGTTATTGTAACAAGTTCGAGTCTTTCTGCAAATGCGTCGGAAAGTATAGCCGTTGTAAAGGAAATTGCACGAGGTACCGGCAGTGACGATGAGGTTTCGGATATTCTTATAGCACTTACAGAAGGCAAGGAAACAAAGCTTTTTGCGGAAAATGATGTTCTTAAGAAAAGCGGCGGCAAAAAGCTCAAATCCGGTGATATTATTCAGATGAAGAAAAATTCCTCCGGCAAGATTACAAGCATACGAGTACTTTTTGATTCGGAAAATCCGAAAGAAGAGTTTGTAAAATCTCCGGCAGAGGATTTGGAAACAGTTTACGGAAAGGTCACAAAGAAATTTGCAGCATCGGTAAACGTAAGCGTAAACGGTGAAAATGAGGTAAACTACCTTGTGCCGGAAAATACGGTCGTGTACAAGGTTGATACGGCTCTTTCAAAGAACAATGTATCCGTTGCAAAGATTTCCGACATTCAGGTCTTTGACAGCGATGACGAAAGCAGAGTGTTTATAAAGCTCTATAAAAACGCCGTTAAGGAAATCGTAATTGTGGAATAAAATCCGATAAATAATCTTCTCTTTTTAACAATCTCCTTGAGTACAGGCTGTTGCAGGCAATATTTGTTTGTGACAGCCTGCATTGTTATTAAAAACAGTGAAATTCGGCGCAAAAATCGTATGATTTATATAAGTATATCACCAAATATGATGAAATTAAAAAAAAAGTATTGACAAATTCCGCTGAAAATAGTAGAATAAATAGAAAAAAGAGTTTGAAAAACTTCGTACGAAATGGAAGGATGGTAGTTATGAAGAAGCTATTAACGATGATTTTGGCAGGCGTTCTCGCCGCATCTTGTCTTACAGGCTGCGGTAATATGGAAAATGCAAGCAGCAGTGATACACTTATTCTCGGTGGAATAGGCCCTCTTACTGGTGCGGCTGCAACATACGGAAATGCTGTTAAAAAAGGCGCAGAGCTTGCGGTTGATGAAATCAACGAGGCAGGCGGCGTAAACGGTATTAAATTCCGCCTTGAGTTTGAGGACGATGAGCATGATGCCGAAAAGTCGGTTAATGCTTATAATACATTAAAGGATAACGGCGCTAAAATTATTATCGGTTCCGTAACAAGCGTACCTTGCGTGGCTGTTGCAGATAAGACAAAGGAAGACAATATGTTCCAGCTTACACCTTCGGGCTCGTCGGTAGAATGTATTGAAAATGACAACGCTTTCAGAGTTTGCTTCAGTGACCCGAACCAGGGTATTGCATCGGCTCAGTACATTTCAGAGCATAATCTTGCAAAAAAGGTTGCCGTTATTTATAACAGCTCGGACGTTTACTCACAGGGTATTTACGAAAAGTTTACAAAGGAAGCTGCAAGCAGAGGAATTGAAATTACAACTGCTGAAGCATTTACAAAGGATTCGGCAACAGACTTTAACGTTCAGCTCCAAAAGATTAAGCAAAGCGGTGCGGAGCTTGTGTTCCTCCCGATTTATTATCAGGAGGCAGCTTTAATTCTTACACAGGCTAAAACACTCGGACTTGACACAAAGTTCTTCGGCTGTGACGGTCTTGACGGACTTACGAGTCAGCTTGGTGACAATGCTTCAATAGCTAACGGCGTTATGCTTTTGACTCCGTTTGCGGCTGATGCAAAGGACGAGAAAACGGTTAAATTTGTCGAGGCTTACAAGGCTAAATTCAACGATGAAACGCCTATTCAGTTCGCTGCCGATGCTTACGATGCGGTATACGTAATAAAGGCTGCTATGGAGGATGCACAGATTACGGATGCGACTATCAGTGTGTCTGATCTTTGTGACAAGCTTAAAGAATCTATGACAAAGATTAACGTAACAGGTGTAACCGGAACGATGACTTGGGATGCAAACGGTGAACCGACTAAGGAACCGAAAGCTATGTATATTGAGGACGGTTCATACAAAGCAATGTAATTTATAACAAATTAAGATTTGCTTTAATATAGGCATAACCTATTTTGCGGCGGTGAAAATCGTCTCGGAAGGGTTATGCCTACAACGTTTTATATAGAACAGATGTGATTGCGCGGCAATCCGACATTTTAACGAACGGGGGAGTCCTAACATATGAGTTTTTTATCATATCTTATAACGGGAATAAGTCTTGGCAGTATTTATGCGCTTATTGCGCTCGGATATACTATGGTTTACGGTATTGCAAAAATGCTTAATTTCGCACACGGTGATGTTATCATGATTGGCGGATATGTTGCGTTTACGGCAATATCCACACTTCATATGCCGGTGTGGATTTCAATAATAATCAGCATTATTGCGTGTATTATACTCGGTGTTGTGATAGAAAAGGTGGCATACAAGCCGCTTAGAAATGCGTCACCGCTTGCAATACTTATAACGGCAATCGGCGTCAGCTATTTTTTGCAGAATGTTGCACTTCTGATATTCGGTTCTGCCGCAAAGAGCTTTAAATCGGTTGTCCCCAAGTTTTCGCTTAATATCGGATTTAACGTAACGGGAGAAACTATCGTAACGATTGTCGTAACAATTCTTATTGTTATCGGTCTTACATTATTTATGAACAAAACAAAAAGCGGAAAGGCTATGCTTGCCGTTTCCGAGGATAAGGGCGCTGCCCAGCTTATGGGTATAAACGTAAACTCCACAATTTCGCTCACATTTGCAATCGGCTCGGGTCTTGCGGCTGTTGCAAGCGTTTTGCTTTGCTCGATGTATCCGCAAATCAGTCCGTATACGGGTGCAATGCCGGGTATAAAAGCGTTTACCGCAGCAGTATTCGGCGGTATAGGAAGTATTCCCGGTGCAATGATAGGCGGCATTATTTTGGGTGTTATAGAAAATCTCAGCAAGGCTTATATTTCATCTCAGCTTTCCGACGCTATTGTGTTCGCAGTACTTATAGTGGTGCTTCTTGTGAAGCCTACGGGATTGTTCGGAAAGAAAATAAGCGAGAAAGTGTAAGGTGCGGAGTATGGCTAAGAATTTTAAATTTAAAAATACTGATAAATATATAACCTACGGCTTTACGATATTAATTTTTATTGTATGTCAAGTTCTTGTTTCGACAGGTCTTGCTTCATCAAAGCTTACAGGTATTCTTGTACCGATTTCGGTAAATATACTGCTTGCCGTTTCTCTTAATCTTGTTGTGGGTATTTCGGGTGAGCTTAGCTTGGGTCATGCGGGATTCATGTGTATAGGTGCTTACATTGGAAGTCTTTTTTCAATCTGTATGCAAGGAATTATTACATCGGCTTTTATAAGACTTCCGCTTGCAATTTTGCTCGGCGGTGCGTCTGCCGCAGTTATGGGATTTTTAATAGGTATTCCCGTTCTTCGTCTTCAGGGTGACTATCTTGCAATAGTAACACTTGCGTTCGGGGAAATTATTAAAAATATATTTAACAACATCTATCTTGCATACGATAAAAACGGTGCATTTTTCTCGCTCAGTGCCGACAGTTACAGCAAGCACGCTTTTGACGCAGGCTCAAAGGTTGATTTGATTAAGGGTGCACAGGGAATAACCGGAACACCGCAGGATTCATCTTTTATAATCTGCTTTGTTGTAATTATGATTGTGCTTATAGTTCTTCTTAATCTTATCGATTCCAAAACCGGAAGAAGCATTATGGCAGCAAGAGATAACAGAATTGCAGCAGAGGCTATGGGTATAAATATAACACGTGCGAAAATGACGGCGTTCGTAATTTCCGCATTTATCGCAGGTATGGCAGGCGTTCTTTATTCGCATAACTTAAAAACGCTCGTTGCCGTTAAGTTTGACTACAACCTTTCGATACTGATTTTGGTGTTCGTTGTTCTCGGCGGTATGAAGAGCATGAGAAACGTAATGGTTTCCACAATTATTCTCTACGCTTTGCCGGAGGTTTTAAGAAGTCTCAGAGATTACAGAATGTTGCTTTACGCAATAGTACTTATTGCTATGATGCTCCTTAACAATAACGAAAAGTTCAACACATTAAAGAAAAGACTGTCCTTCAGTCTGTCTAAAAAGCAATAAGGGAGGAGTCTTGATATGCCGATTTTGGAAACTAAGGATTTGGGAATACAGTTCGGCGGTCTTAAGGCCGTTGACGGATTATATCTGAAAATAGAAAAGGGACAGCTTTACGGACTTATCGGCCCTAACGGCGCCGGCAAAACTACCGTGTTTAACCTTCTTACAGGCGTTTATCAGCCTACATCAGGCTCGTTTTACTTTGACGGTGAACTGATAAAGGGTGAGTCCCCGGTTAAGATAAATAAAAGAGGTATCGCAAGAACGTTCCAGAATATCCGTCTTTTTAAGGATATGAGCGTAATTGATAATGTAAAAGTTGCATTTCATGACAGCGTTCACTGCAATTTGTTTGAGTGCATGACACATTCGGGCAGATATCATAAGCAGGAAAAAGAGCTTGAAGAAAAGGCTATGGAGCTTTTAAAAGTTTTTGATATTGACAGCGAAAGCAAGTTTTTAGCGTCTAATCTTCCTTACGGAATGCAGAGAAAGCTTGAGATTGCACGTGCGCTTGCAACAAATCCGAAGCTTCTTCTTCTCGATGAGCCTGCTGCCGGAATGAACCCGAACGAAACGGCGGAGCTTATGGATACAATCCGCTTTGTACGTGATAAGTTTGACGTTACTATTCTTTTGATTGAGCATGATATGAAGCTTGTATCGGGAATTTGTGAAGAGCTTACCGTTCTTAACTTCGGTTCTGTACTTGCACAGGGGAAAACAAAGGATGTTCTTAACAATCCTAAGGTTATTACCGCCTACATAGGCGAGGATGAATAAGGGGGTGCGCTTTTATGAGTATGCTTAGTGTTGAAAATGTTGAAGTATATTACGGCGTAATAAATGCCATAAAGGGTGTATCCTTTGAGGTAAATGAGGGAGAGATTATTGCACTTATCGGCTCAAACGGTGCCGGTAAAACAACAATTCTTCATACAATAACAGGTCTTATCTCGCCGAAGTCGGGAAATATCATTTTTGAAAATACCGATATTACAAAGGTTCCGGCGCATAAAATAGTAGGTATGGGTATGGCTCACGTCCCCGAGGGCAGACGAATTTTCCAGCAGCTTTCCGTTTATGAAAATCTGAAGCTCGGTGCATTTTTGCTCAATGATAAAAAGATAATAGAAAACAATCTTAAATATGTATATGACCACTTCCCGAGACTTAAGGAAAGAAAGCATCAAATTGCAGGTACGCTTTCGGGCGGTGAACAGCAAATGCTTGCAATGGGCAGAGCAATTATGTCAAATCCGAAAATCATATTGATGGATGAGCCATCAATGGGTTTGTCGCCGATACTTGTGTCGGAAATTTTCCAGATTATAAAAGAGGTATCAGACGACGGTACAACGGTTTTGCTTGTTGAGCAGAACGCTAAAAAGGCTTTGTCAATTGCCGACAGAGCGTATGTTCTTGAAACGGGAAAGATTGCGCTTTCGGGAAATGCAAGCGAGCTTATGCATAACGAAGAAATAAAGAAAGCTTATCTCGGCGAATAATTTAAGTCTTATAATAATGTTTTTTTGGGCTCTTTGTCAATTGTTGGGGTTTCGATTCTCCCATATGCTGAAATTAAGCAATATTATTTTATGAATAATTGTTA